>JAUPLR010000094.1 GCA_030836825.1 Campylobacterota bacterium | reverse complement strand
GTGGTTGAAGTCTACACGCAGACCTCGCTTTTGTTCATCGATGCGCATTTATTGGCGTTAGGATTTCTAACAACGGTTTTAATCGGCTTCGGGACACGGGTCACGTTAGGGCATTCGGGAAGGGCGCCTCACGCAGATCGCCTCACGGTTGCGTTGTTTGTTTGGACACAAGTTGTTGTGTTTGCGCGTTTTGCTTTGTCCGTGGACAGTGCCTTTGGCGGTACGCATGCATGGCTGTTTGATGCGGCAGGGGCGGGATGGATTGTGTTGTTTGGTGTATGGACGCTGCGGTATGGGAGACTATTGGCTATTGGACGATAATGGTTTAGCGTACAATAATATCAGCATCTGACTTGGCAGTGACGTGCGCGACGATAGCAGCAGGAATCCCCTCTTCGTGGCATCGTTCAACCATCTTTTGCGCGTTTATTGGTGTTGCTGAAATGAGAAGCCCGCCCGATGTTTGGGCATCAAAGAGAATCATTTCCAAATCGGCATGGATGGCGTTTTTAAAACGAACGTGCGGTTGTAGGTATTCTTTGTTCGCATAGCTTCCCGCCGGGATAATCCCCATCGCAGCCATCGGAAGGGCTTCGGTGAAAAAGGGCACTGAGGAACTGTCTACTTCTATCGTCTTAATGCTTCCGCTCATCTCACGCAAATGGCCTAAAAATCCAAAGCCCGTTACATCGGTACACGCATGGGCGTCAAATTCTCGTGCTATGCGTGAAGCTTTGTAGTTGAGGGTTTTCATGGTTTCGGCGACTTTGAGTACCGTGGCGTTATCCAAAAGATCGGCTTTGATGGCGGTGATCAATATTCCAAGCCCCAAAGGTTTGGTTAAAACGATTGCGTCGCCCTCATGCACGGTATTGTTACGTAAAATCTTATCGGGGCGGACAAATCCGGTACAGGAGAGTCCGTAGAGCATCTCAGGGGTTTCGATCGTATGTCCGCCTACGATGACGGCGCCGCATTCTTGAACTTTGCTCATACCGCCGCGCAGAATTTCGGTGAGGATTTCGGTAGGGTGATTTTTCCCATCAAACCCTACGAGGTTGAGGGCTGTTTTGGCATCCCCGCCCATGGCAAAAACATCGCTGAGCGAATTGGCGGCGGCAATTTGACCGTAGACGTAGGGATCGTCTACGACGGGGGTGATGAAATCCACGGTTTGCACCATAGCTAAATCATCATTGATACGATAGACGCCGGCATCTTCGTTCCCCTCGAACCCAACGAGGAGGTCTTTGTGAAACGATTTGAGGTGGCAGGTGACGTTTTCTAACGAACCGGGAGAGAGTTTCGCAGCGCATCCCGAAGCACGAACAAACTTGGTGAGCTTAGCGCCGTTGTTCATCTTGTATCCCCCTTAACACCTCAATCGTTTTGGCATGGTTATCGTTATAAAGCGTAACGTCAGGCGCTTTGGTTACTTTGTACACTTTGTCGTAATACTGCGTTAGCAAGATTTCAGAAACACGCGCAAGATCACCGTTTTCAAATGCGGTGATGGCGGCGTCTTTGTTTTCTCGGCTGATGTAGGGCGAAATACGCTCCATGCGGTGCATAAAAAAATCGCCGTTCATGCTGTCGTACATCCGCATAATGCGCGCTACGCGCTGTTCCAGCGGTGCGGTAATTTCGATACGAACCCCTTTTTCCATGAGGGCGTAGAGCGAACTGCTGAGGGTGATTTTACCGATACGCTTGCTCTCGGCTTCAACGAAGGCGCTTTTGGTCAGATCCAGCGCTAACACGGCGTGAGTAAGACGGTTTTGAAACTCTTTTTGGCTTGGTTGCGCTCCGTTGACGTCCCCAAATACGGAGCCATAGTGGTTCGCCATTTTTTCCAAATCGATGACGTTGGTCAAGTCTTGCAAGAGATCGCTTTTGCCGCATCCGGTATTGCCGGACAGGGTCAAAAAATTGATGTGTGGGAGATTCTCGAGATACTGCGTGACGAAGGCGCGGTACGATTTATACCCTCCGATGACACGGTCTATCGGATAGCCGATACTGGAAAAAATGGTCCCCAATGAAGAAGAGCGCATCCCTCCGCGAGCGCAATAAATGGCGATTTTGGAACCCGGGTTAAATGCAGGGTAAAGGGTTTCGATGTGTCGAGCTGCATTAAGGCATACAAATGAAGCCCCTTTGAGGCGTGCTTCAAAGGGGGAAATTTTTTTGTAAACGGTTCCTACTTGGGCGTGTTCCTCGTCGCTGAGAGCATACAAATTGACAGCATTTTCGACATGAGATTCGCCGTATTCTGCAGGGCTTCGGGCATCAATGATGAGGTCGTAGGTGCTCATGTTTGCCAGAAAAGTTTCGATAGGTATTATTTGCATCATGGGTGCAATTCTAGCATGGGTGTACTAAGGGGGGAATTAGTTAATGCGTCAGAGCATTATGAGTGCCGTTGCCGTAAAAGCGCCCACTGAAATAAGATAATAGATAAAGACAAACCGAAACAGCTGCAAGGTTCCCAAAAAGAAAACCAGCGCCATTTTGGCCACGGTATTGGAAAGAATGGCAATGAGGATGGCATAGTGTGCCGTAACAGAAGGCAACCCATTCTTCGCCAAGGATGAAAGAGAGAGGATGATCGCGTCAACATCGGCAATTCCGGAAACGGTAGCAATGGCATAGACTCCTGCCTCTCCGATGTAGCGATTGGCAAGGCTGATAAGTGCGAGAGTTACACCAAATACCAGACCCATAATAAGCGCTTCTTTGAGACTGAAGGGGTTTTTAAACTCTATATTTTGAGGGATATTTTCGCGTTTTGAGGTAACGTACAGCAGTCCGATGTAGCCATAGCCTGCAAGTGAACCAACAACAATGGGGAGTATAAACGGGCGGGTTAGTGCGGGATTGATAACCCATATTTCCAGACCAGCGCGGATAAGCATCATGGAAGATGCGAGGGAAATCCCAATTGCAAGATTTTTAGTCAATAAACCGTTTTCATGAACGCGCCGCGCCATGCTCATTGCAACAGCCGTTGAGGAAACCAGACCGCCAAAGAGCCCTGCTACGCCTATACCATGCTTTGAACCCAATAGACGGATGGCAATGTAGCCAAAAAAAGAAATACCCGCTACAAGAACGACCATAACCCAAATACGATGGAGATTGATAAGCCCCATGGGATCAATAGCTTTATCCGGAAGGATGGGGAGAATAACAAACGTCATAACTAAAAATAAGATGGCGGCACTGAGGTCTTGTTTGGCGATTGTTTGCTCATACTCCTGTATTTTGTCCTTTAGATTGAGGACAAATAAGACAATAATGCCCATAAATACTGGGAAAATGGGCTGCATAACGTTTACCATTGCCCCGATAATAAAGGTAACCAGAGCCGCAACTTCGGTTGTTGACCCTTTTTCAGAAGTCGAGATGCTGTTAATAACATAGGTCGCAATGAGCAATAATCCCATAATGGCAGAAGCAATCAGAAAAAAATAGGGTGAAAATGCGGTGAACCATAAGGATAGGTAGCCAAAGAGTGCGATCATGGAGAACGTTCTCGCCCCTCCAAAATCTTTGGTTTTATGGGAGTAAATCGTATGCATTTCACGTTGTAAGCCGATGAGAAAGCCTAGCACCAAAGAGAGTACGCTGTTTTGAATAAATAACGGTTCCATCACTCTCCTTGCTCACTGCTCGAAATAGGATTATTATAGCGATTTGTAGTAAAAAAGGAAATTGTCAAGATGGGCTTGAAAAATCCATGCTCATGCGAGGACTTGTGGTTTTTGTGTGGCGATAAAGGCGCAGGGCACCGATGAGGTTATACGCTAAAAGGGCAAACGTTGCGAAAAATCCGATTCCGCTAAGCGAGAGAAGCACTGGGGTCAAGAAGGAGAGTAAAGCCAATACTGAGCTGATACCAAAGAGGACAAAGAGGCGTTTGTTTTGCTTTGCGGGGATAATATTGGACATAATAGGCGTTTGCAGGTATCCTTGCGAACTGAGGTGAAACCACACCAAGAAGGGGACGATTTTGACCATCATCCCCAAAATAATGGAGAGGGAAAAAAGAGCAAAAGAGAGCAGGGCAGTGGTTTCATACAGTGCCGATGCGGTATACAAATAAACGATGTGGGAGAGGAGAGAAGCAAACAACAACCCCATTCCGGCGTACCAAAACTCTATGCTTATATCGCTAACACGTCGTTTTCGATTGCGCAGTCGAACCACCGTCGTTACCCCAAACCCTAGGAGCACTGCCGCCAAGAAAAGATCAAAGACCCAGATATAGGGAAGCGCTAAAAATAGCCAGAGGGTTTTTAGGATGAGAGAAAGGGCGATGGTGCGAAATACGTTGCGTTTGTACCAATTTCCATACGCCATAGTGACGTAAAACATCTCAACAACCTGAAACGCAACGGCGATGACGAGGGCCCCGATCCATCCCGCAAGGGCGAGTGAGTAGTGGGCGGTGCGTATCGCTTCATGCAGTGCTTCAAACGATTCATTGGCAAATGAGTTTGCCATAACCGCCCCAAATACAGCGGTCAGCAACAGCGATAGGAGCGCCAAGCGCATCCCGCGCAAAGTATCGTGCGTGACACCGCCAAAAAGCAATGGGAGGATAAGCCGTACCAAATAAATGAGCGAACTTCCCAATAAGACGGCGGCAATGGTAAAAGCGGCCGAAAGGTGAAATAAAAAAGCACCGGCAAGGGCGATAAGTCCCACAGAAAAGAAAAGGTGAATAATCAGGGAGTTGCCAAGCGGAGAGAGGATAGGTTTGCCCCCAAGGACGCTTTGCATCTGAAACAGTGAACCGATCATGCTCATGGAGATAATCCCCAAAAAGAAAAGGTGCATCGCGCTCAAGGACGTAGGATGATTGGGGATGAGAACATCGGCAGGGTAAACGATGAGCAAAAGAGAAAACAGTACGCCAAAAAAAGGAACGCTGAGGAAAAAACGCAATACTACGGAGATAGGAGGGGCTTGATCCAGCGAAAGTCCTTGGTTAAACACGGCAACTTTCCAAATCGATGGAAGTGTCGCGCGTCATTAAAATATGCCAAACGCCCTCGTCGTCTTGATAGGAATAATGGCGTCCACCGTTTTTGGCAACAAGTTCAAAAAGGGGGCGGGGTTCTCGGGTGTGAATCATGTG
Source organism: Campylobacterota bacterium (assembly GCA_030836825.1). Taxonomy (GTDB): domain Bacteria; phylum Campylobacterota; class Campylobacteria; order Campylobacterales; family Sulfurimonadaceae; genus Sulfuricurvum. Next base: position 21,215 of record JAUPLR010000094.1, on the reverse strand, counting down.
GAGTATTTCGCGGCTTTGGAGTTTGGCGAATGCGCTAAAAGCCATCTCGAGAGGGACGGGATGCTCAAGCCCTCTCGTATCCAAAAGAATCATTACGCCGTCTCCTTGAGTGTCTGTACCATCAGCTGGGCATCTCCTCCAAGGACCCTGTCGATCATAGGATAGAGCATTTGTTCCTCTTTCATATTGTGCTGCTGCAGCATAATCATCATCGACTCTCCGATACCGAAGAAATCATCATACTGACCCTCATCCAAGGCTTTTTGCATCGTTTCAAGTTGAGCACGAAGCTGCTGATGCTCGTAACGCATCATTTGCGTAGGACCACCCACCATTCCTGTCCGTTTTTCAAACGTGACAAAAAGCTCATTCTCCTCCATATCAAAATGATGATTGGTAGCGCGGTAAAATTCACCGAAAAGACGTTTGGCTTCATCACTGTTTTTTGCGGCCAGCGCATTCTCGGCATCGGTGTACAAATGGTCACACACACGGTGATCATCACGCATAAATTCTAAAATCATTAGGGACCCTTAATTTTTTGGGAAGTATAACATTTGATGGGGATTATGTTATTGATTTGGATCAATGTTTTTCGTGCAACACGCTGTTGTGCGGTAGGAAATCGGAAAAATCTTTGATATAAATAGCATTGATTCCTTGCCCCAGTTCATGAACGTCCGCATCGAGGCGCAGCCAGCGATTGAGCTGATATTGGACCAAAACGCTCGATACCGTGTCGTTTTTATACAATACACGCAGGTCTTTATTGAGATGCGTACCCACCTCAATGCCCATTCCCCCTTCTTGGGTGGTGAGGATGTTCATGGTATCGATTTGTATTTTGGTGGTGGTGTTGATGAGTCCTTTGACACCGGCTCCCAGCATAAAATTGGTGGCATCGGTTTTCACGGCGGTTTTACTGCCATCACTGTTGAGTGAGGCGTCTGCGGGAGAGCCGAAGAGGAGATAGCTCATGATGTCATTTTGGCTCATAAAGGGATCAGAACTGAACAAAAAGATCGGGGAATCGAGTTGGTGGGTGATGTAAATATGAATTTTTTTATAGTCCACCTCATGCGCTATGGTGAAGTCGAGATACGGATTGATCGATTCCCCGCCTGCAAAATAAAGATGGCTGGGTTGGATGGTGAATTTTTTTCCCGAGGTGGTCGCCGTCCCCTTTGGTACCGTCACCATACCTAAAAGCTGAAGTCTCCCCGCAGGTTCTTTCCAGAGGGTGAATTCGGGCTGGACTAAAACGTCGAGCTCTTTGGTGTGGTAACGCAGCGGCTCTTTGGCGGTTATTTGCACGTTGACAAACAAGGAGGTGTCGCTTGGCGGTCGAACGTCTTGAATGATGATGACATCGTTGTCCATTACTTTGAACTGTTGTAGCGGCAAATAGGTGATGTTGGCGTTGAGTATTTCGACGTTTCCGCTGAGCGTTTGAATCGCTTGGGCATTACGTGTAAAAAGCAGATCCATCGCCGCATTGGCCTGCCCCTCAGGTCCTTTATAGGCAAATCGATCAGAATGGACAAACAGTTCGGTGGCGAGAGTGTCGGTATTGATTTCACCGTTTAGGCGAAGGGCGTCAAACACCCATAGTTCGTCGATCAGTAGATTTCCCTCATCATTGATGTGCGCTACAGAGAGTCGTTGAGAACCGATGTCGTGACCGGCAATGTCCAGACGATAGTTATCGATGAGGAAGGCATGATCACTGTATCGCGCGAAAACGGTGTTGTTGGCACCTCCGTATTGACGCTGCGAATCTAAAACAGCAGCATACCAAGGGACGCTAATTTTGGTAGAAGCGTGCAGCGTTGTATCGTAGAGAATGTGGGTAGTGGTCTGCACTTGGGCATCGTAATACTCACCTTTGGGGAGCTTAATGGAATCAAGCTGTGAGAGTGTTTTCCATAACGATGGGGTGAGTGTGGTAATGGTGAGATTGCTTTGTTCGTTGTCGTAAATTCCATTGAGTTGAATCTGTGTACCGAGAAAATCTCCGGAACCTAGGAGTTTTTTATCCGCGTATGCAAGCGAAAGAGCCCCTTTCTGACCCTGTATTTCGAGGTTAAACGCTTCATCTCCATAGTGCAGTGATCCATGGGTGTCGCCATAAGCGTGCTGGGTGTTAAAGGTACCGTCAAGTTGATCTTTTTCAAGCGTATAGCTTCCTCTGGCGCTGACTAACAAGCCGGATTGCCGCAACGAAACGGGCAAAAATTCTAACGGATTAAGGTCATTTTGCGCGGTTTTAAAATCCCATTTAAAATTCTCATAATCACCGCTATGCAGTAAAAGAACAGTATTCCCCAAGGCTAACTTTCCGGAAACTCCCTGAGGATCATCGCGAAATTCCCCGATCACGCTCTTCGAAGAGAGAGGAAGCTCGGTGATGAGTTCTCCCTTAAACGTACTGGTTGTGACACCATCAAGGGTATAGCGCAGTTCCTGCTGCGTTTGCATCTGCTGAGTATCACGCACTAGGAGATAGTCGGCTTTGAAATTTAGATAATCATCTTCATAGCGGTAATCCATATCCAAAACAATGGCGTTTGCAGAGGTGCGGGGATCGCTAAGCAACTCCAGTTGATCGAATGATGTGTGCAGTTTGGCTCGCGCAGGCGAGAGTTCGTCTATGCGGATGCGCTGAGGGGAGGGAAGTGTCGTAAAACGTCCAACGGTGGATTGCAGTTGCGTTGCATTGGGGTACACCACAGCGGTGCCCTTAATCGTATTGTGTCTCATGCTCCCCTGTAAAGCACCGCTGGCATAACGGCTTTTGATGGTGCTTTGCACGGAGGCAAAATTGAGGTTTTTTCCATCGTAGCTTCCATTTTTTCCGTGGAAATTCAGTTCGATGGGATAACTGCCCATAAGTTGCAGATTTGTGAGGGTCACCTCTTTGATCTTGAACAGAGGAAGGGGCAGAGCAGGACCGTCATCGCCGATAAAATCATCCAAGTGGACGCGCAATCCATCGATTTTGATGGCGTCAATGACGTGTTCACCCTTGAGAATGGACGTCAGGTTGTAATCGAGCGTGAGGGTTTTGGCGTCAATGGCTTTGGAATGAAGACCATGAAGCGAGAAGCCCTCGTGGAGCGACCCCTGTGTGCGGTTGACGTGAATCCCCAGAGGCTCTAGGAAAAAAGTTTTGAACACAGAGAGCCCGTCGGGGCGAAAAGCGAGATAAAGGACTCCCGCGCCCAGCAAAACGGCTAATACGACGAGCGTGTGGATAACCAGATAAAGGCTTTTGATGAAGCGCACAGGCAGGTTATGTTTGCGCTTAGGCGTCAAGCTGTCTTGGGGAGGAGTTTGCATGGTGTTATTATGCCGAAAATTGCCCTTAAATTACCCTCTTGGTTCGGCTAGGAGAAGCACCTGCCAAGAGGGGGGAATCAGCTGCCGAAAATATCGGACATCATCCCTTTGTACCATGAATGGGTTGTTTTCCCAAGAGCCGTTGAGCGGGTATTGTTCTCCGTCATCTTGGGCTTTATGACTTTGATATCATTGCCGTTTAGATCTTTATCGTCCATAAGAGAGTAGGTCACTCCGATGGAGATCGCTTCTTCTTTGTTGAGCATAGAATAACAGATATTTTGCGGCAACGTCACATCTTTGAGTACGGGACGGCCTTGAATCATGGCCGCGATATGGGAAGCTGCGATATGGCCTTGACCATTGGCGATGGAACCGCTTTTTGGATACGGATAACCGCCTACGGCATCGCCGATGACAAAAACGCGTTCATCGGCTTTGGTTTGAAACGTTGGAGAACTCATCATTCCCCAGCCTGCTTTGCCTTGGGATACTCCCGCCATAGCGATGATTTCAGAGGCTTTGTTCACCGGCATAAGATTGGCCGCAGCGTAAGGGATACGCTCTTCTTCCGTACGACCGTCTTCTTGCGTTATTGTGACAACAACCTCTTTTTTGTCCAAGTCGACGGTTTTTACCAGTGAATTTGCTCGATACTCGACGATATCAGGATAGAGCTCCTTGTACGCAGCCATAAATCCTGGTCCTTTTGGTGCCGGTTTGGCTTTTGGATCGAGGATAATGATTTTTCCTTTAATCCCGTTTTTCTGCATGTAGTGCGCCATCATTGCGGCGCGCTCATAAGGTGCAGGAGGACAACGGTACGCTCCATCAGGAATGGAGATGATGAAATTGCCCCCCTCAAAATCTTCAAGCATCTTTTTGAGCGCTACGTGTTCGCTTCCGCTCATCAACGCAGGCGGGCACTCTTGGCGGCAGCGCTCTGCGGCTTGCGTATCGTTGCCGAACCATTTGGAATAGTCATACGCAATCCCAGGCGAAAGCAGGAGATAGTCGTATCCGATGCTTCCCGTGGTTGTTTTTACGGTACGGGTTTCGCGATTGATATCGGTTACCGTGGTTTGGACCATTTTGTAGCCGAAATCTTTTGCCGCAGTGAAATAGTCGCGGGTTAAAAAATCCATCGGCACTTCGCCTGCCAGCCATTCGTTGCTGATAGGACAGGAGATGAAGGTGTCGCGTTTTTCCAAAACGACCACTTCGGCTTCCGGTGCCTCTTTTTTGATGTAGCGAGCGGCTGTGAGACCACCCCATCCGCCGCCGATGATGACAACCCGTTTTCCTGAGGGTTTAGGAAGGAGTTGTGTTGATGCCGCTGGATTTTCGGATGCACTCGCCGAGGTTACGCCAGCACCACCCAGCGCCAGCGCCGCAGCACCTAGCCCTGAAGCTTTGAGTAGATCGCGTCGTGATAAATTCATGTTTTCTCCTCAGAAACTTAAGTTCGCAATGAGACGCGTGTGTTCTTGCTCGTACTGACGCGTATCATTGTCACGTTGAACGTGGAACAGACGGAACCAGAGACCTTTAACCGATGGAACCGCATAGTGAAGTACATAATCATCGACCTCAGTTTTCTCATTTCTCATTCCCGTAGGAGCAAGGGTGTCGGTAGTCCATGTTTTAACATCCGTATCATAGGCCGCATGATTGTAAATGAATTTAAGACCTGAAATGCCCAGCGACGCAAAGTTGTATTCTGCACCGAGCTTGTACGCTGTGGTATCGGCACGGTATTCGTTACGGGCAAAGATCATGCTGGTATAGGCTGGATCACCGCCCCATGCGTTAATAACGTGACCATCTTCATTGGCATTGTAAGCGGCAGAAAATGAAAAATCTCCGATGTCAGCCTTGGCTTGTACCCCCCAAAGCAATGCGTCGATGGATCCATCTGCACTGATTTTCGTTTTATACAAACTTACCCCATTTAGAGTGCTTACGGTGCGTAGTTTATCAATTTCAGTTGTTGCTCCACTTGATGTTGCAAAATCTCCGACATCGTCTTGTTTGAGGATTTGTGCTCCGAGAGTCACTTTTGCAGGTCCGGCATTCATTTTGTATTCGAGATCACCATAGACAGTGTTGTACATTTCATGTGCATAATAATCCCATGCGCGGATTTTAAGTGCTCCTTTGGCGTAATCAATTCCCAAAGAAGTGACCCCGGATGTGTCCATATTGGCCGCTGTTCCCATCATGGCAATCGACATGTCTTGAAACGATTCTTTTCCTGCTCCTGTTGTGACCACACCCGTAGTCCCACTAACAACAGGACTAACAAAACCATATCCGGCACCTGAAGTAATGGCGTACGCGCCATCTCCTATCAATCCTGCATCGGTTGCGGCACGTGTGCCATACTGCATTTTGATGATATGAGCCGCCGTCACCGTGAAGTCAGGCATCTCTTTGATCGTTGCAACGGTTCCTTCAAAAAGATTGGGAATAATCGTTACGGCAAGTTCCGTCATCGGCGTTTTAAATTCCTGACGACCGTAGGTGATGTCAGTGTTGGAGAGATGATAGCTTGCATACGCTTCCCCCAGCGTTGAATAGCTCTCCATCTCATCCCCATGAAGCCCTTGGGCTACTTGGCTATAGCCATCTTTGGTTTTATAACTTTCTTTGGTTAATCCCGTATCGTGTGTCGTATACAGTGCAGCACCAAAGCGCAAGCCGTAGAGTGCGCCCGTTTGGTATTTGAGTTTACCTCCGATAACACTTCCTGTTGCCGCTACGGTATCCGATAGTGAGGGTTCGATGTGGTGGATACGTACGTAACCGCCCGCTTTTCCTTCTTTAATCATTTCGCTTAAATCTTCCGCTCCCATCAGTTGTGAAGCCAATACCGCCGATAGCGTCAATATCGCTGTTTTTTTCATCATAGATTCCCCTTAAGTTTTTTTATTGCTCCAATCCTACTGGTCCTAGATGAAAAAATCATGAAAAAGTCATTTTTCAGCCTTTATAAGGTAAAAAAAATGGAAATTCATTACAATATGTGCATGAGAATATTGATTATTGAAGATGATTTAAAATTGCGGTCCATGTTAAAAGATGCACTAGAGGCTTTCCACACGATTGACACGGCAGGATCGCTCAAGGAGGGGATTGAACTGGTTGGGAGTTATGCTTATAACGCGCTTTTGCTGGATCGTAACCTCTCTGGGGCGGACGAGGGGATGAAGATTATTCCCACGCTCAAAAAATTGCAGTCTTCATGTGCGGTGATCATTACCAGTGCGTATGGAGGAGTAGAAGAGCGTATTGCCGGCTTGAGTGCGGGTGCGGATGATTACCTAGAGAAGCCGTACGATTTGCGAGAACTCAAAATGCGGCTTGATGCCTTGATACGACGCTATGCCCGTGATACTATTATGATGGGGGAGATGCAAATAGACATCAAGAATGAAACACTGAGCGTACAGGGTGAGATTATATTGCTCTCCAAAAAAGAGCATGACTTATTCTTTTTTCTCGCATCCAAACCCGATAAAGTGTTTACCCGTGATGATATTGCCAACGCGATTTATGAGGATCCAAGCTCGACGACCTCCAACACCATTGATGTGGTCATCCGTAATATTCGTAAAAAACTGCCTATTGATCCCATTGAAACGGTAAAAGGGAGGGGTTATGCTCTTAAAAACGTTTAAAGGTAAGATTCTGGCAGTTACGCTTGGAATGACGATCTTTTCGGTTTTAATATTTGGGTATGGCTTGGCACACATTTATTATCACCACATGGAAAAATGTTTGACGCGCAGTCTTTCGTTTTTGACCGGTATTGTGACGCATGAGTACGATTTGTCGAAATGGGACCCAAAAATGGTGGCGGAAATTCGAAAAAATGAGCAGATGCAGAGTATTTTGAAGGGGGGATTGCTGCAGGACCTGCGTATCGAAGTCCTCACTGTTAAGCCGGCTTCAAGCGATGATCGTTTGTTTCGTTCAGCGCCTTTGGCGGATGGGCGTTATTTGGTGATCAGCTCTTCCGTGGATAAAATTGACGATGAGTTGATTAAAATGATGGCCGATCGATGGTTTTTCTTCTTGTTTGGATTGTTTTTTACGAGCGGAATGATTTATCTTCTGATCCGCCACCTTTTTGCTCCGTTTAACGAGCTGGTCAATCACTGTTTGACGTGTCGTGATCCTGAAAACAAGCCGGATGTGGTACGAGGAGGAATAGAGATTATCGCTTTGCGCGATGCAATTGCCACGCTTCAAGAGCGTATCAGCGGTTTGCAAAGCGCTCAGCGCGATTCGATGAAAGCCCTCACGCATGAGCTCAAAACGCCATTGGCGCAGTTGCGCTTGCGCATTGATATTGCGGATCTCAAGGGGGAGTGGAACAGCAATGCTATTGGTGCAGCGCGTGAAGAGATCGACACCATTTCAGAAAAAATAACCAATATCTTGTATGCGACGCAAGCCAGTGAGATTGTGGAAACGATTTATTTAAAAAAATCGGTTGAGGGATGGATTGAGGAGCTTAAGCCACTTTGGCAGCATCGCGAGCTTCATTTTGAACTTGCTATTCCGGAATCCTCATCGGCACTTCTGCCAAAAGCTCCGTTTGAGCGGGTTGCCCGTATTTTGATTGAAAATGCCCTTAATTATACGTGCAAGGGGAGTACGATTTACCTGAGCTGCGATAACGGCATTTTTGAAATTAAAAATCCGGTTTGCGATCACGTCGCACCGATGATACACTCCGCAGGTATCGGGCTTAAAATCGCTCAAACGCTGTGTGATTATTACGGGTGGCGATTAAATGGCGTTCAGGATGAAAAGCATTACACAGCAACGCTGTCGCTTTAAGCCTAAGGGTTAAAACAGTTCTCCAATACGAAAATGGAGTGCGTATTGGCCGCTATCATCGGGATCAACAGCCACATCGATCGCGATGGGACCAATGGGGGTGACATAGCGCAGCCCTGTGCCAACAGCCCAATAAGGGAGCGAATAATCAGGAATATAGTTATTCGAGCCAAATGTCAAATCACTGAACAAAACGCCGCGCAAAGCGCTGTAAATAGGAAAACGATATTCGACGGTTCCCTCCAGCAAACTTGCAAATCCCAGCGGATCCCCTTGGGCATCTTTGGGTCCAAGCTCGCGATACGTGTACGCACGATTGGAGTTCATACCACCGGCGTAAAAACGATACGAAGGAGGCGTTTGCCCCTCGTAGGTACGCAAAGTCCCCCATTTGACTCTCGTCCCCACAATATGCTCTCCTACGCTCTCCAAATAAGCCCCGGACAACAATGTTTTAAAGTAGGTTGCGTCCGAATAGTCAGAGAGCAATGAGCCTTGAGCTTTGGCGTTAATCCAGTAGCCTTTTTTGGGATCAAGCGGTTTGTCGCGCGTATCGATGTTAATCTCTCCAAGAGGTGAGAGAATAAACAGATTCGTATTGGGAAAAGCTTGGGGGTTGGTGCTTTCATACGTTTTGGTTTGATCGAACAGCAAACCCACGAGAGCAGAAGAGGGGATGTCTTGATATTTTAGGGTGAGTTTTTCAAAGACACTTTGATCCCGATAACCCTCAAACCGTTCATCGGAATAACCGACTTCTCCATGAATCGATGCTCGATTGTGCAGAGGAATGGAGAGAATTCCGGAGGCTTCTTGTTTTATCTGAGAGTATCGGGCATCCAGAGAGAGCGTTTTGAGATTCCCGAAAAAATTACGGTGCTTAACTCCTGCGAGCGCTCCGAGGCCTTGGTCACTGCTGTAGCCCAAGCCGGAGGTGAAACGGACAGGTTTTTCGGTTTCTTCAATGGCTACGGTTATGGGAACGACATTTCCTTCGCGGTCGTTGTCGTTGATCGTGACACGGGCAATCGCTTCTTGGGCGTACAGTGCTTCGTAGCTTTCTTGGATAGCCGAGAGATTGTAGGGGTCGCCTTCGTCGAAGCGCAACATGGAAGCGGTGAGCCCTTTGTCGATATTGGGCGTGGGTGTGATGCTGATGGCTCCAAAAGTACACGGCTCATTGGGGGTGGCTTCAAACAAGAGATACGCTTTGTGGGTTTGGATGTCTACCCATGCTTTGGAGTTGAACTGGGCATTACAGTATCCGTGATCTCCATAGCGCTTTTTGATATTTGTTTTGGATGCGGTAAAGTTTTCTTGATCAAACAGGGCGTTTGTTTTAAGGGTTAGAGCATTGTCCAGCTCCAAAATACTGTTGATTTTGATGTCGGCAATGGTTATGGGCTCGTTTTCTTCAATAACCAACGTGATAGAACTGTTAGTCTCTTGGGCGCTCACCTTGGCATCAAAATAACCACGCGAGCGGTAGTAACTGGAAAGGGCGATGATGCTTTGAGAAACGGCTATGGACTCCAATACGGGGTTGTCTTCCCACACCTCTATCGCATAAGGGAGCCGTAATCCAAGCGTGTCATACAAATCGCGCGAAGCTATTTTTTCATTCCCTTTGAAATACAGAGGCAGGGAAGAGGAGAAAAGCAAAGAGGAAAACAAGGCTAGAAGCACTAATCGGCACATGGTTACCTCTTTCTTTTTTTGTTATTTTATCCTAAAGATAGGGTGATGTGCCCAAGGTATCCCAATGACTTATCTTCAATGGCAGGATTTAGCAGGGATAAAATCATGCGGATTGTCCCGCCGTGGGAACAAATCAAAACGTTTTCGTGATCGTCAAGCTCATCCAAAAAGCTTTGTATACGTGTCCGAAAACTGGGAAGTGATTCGTCACAGACATAATGGTGCCACGCCTCCCTCGAGTCTAAAGCACGGGGATCAAAATCTTCTGAAGCTTCGATTTGAGAAAAGGTTTTTCCCTCGATAGAGGGTTTGAAGCGGACTTCTCGCAGACGGGAGTCGGTGGTGAATGCAGTGATCCCCATCATTTCCAAAGTTGCGGTACACCGCTGTAAATCCGAAGAGTAGATGCGGTCAAATGGGTGATGCAGGAGAGCCTGTATTTTATCGTGCTCAAAGAAAGCGGTATCGATAGGGATGTCAGTGTGCCCGTTGTAGCAGCCGTGATGTTTCAGCGGTGGGGACGCATGGCGTAAAAGCGTCAGACCCATGCCAGCAAGACCGCAAGCATCAAGATGAGCTCAACCCCCTCCAAGGACATTCCCAGCACGTCCCCGTTGATGAATCCCAGTGACCGCTTGGCAAGGGCTGATAGAGCCAGTGCGCTGGCAATACCGATCCCAAGAAGAGCCATAAAGTGCCACGAGAAAAACCACCCTCCCAGCGCCGTATAAAGAGAGATCACAATGGCGAGAGGCAAAAGGGGCAGGTTCTCTTTGAGTTGCGATACAAACAAAGAGCGAAATGCATACGCGCGTATCAAGACAAGAAGAGAAATGCGGCTGATAGCGGCTATGGCCATAAACGGTAAAAAAAGATGGTGCATCAACAAATAGGAGAGAGCCGAAATTTTGAGAATGAGGAAACTGACTCCGTACAAAACACCCATGGCTCCCACGGAGGGCTCTTTGATAATCACATAGGGATCTTTGCCGCTGTGCTTGGCATAAACGGCATCCGCAACATCGATGATCGCTTCGGTATGAATAAATCCGTACAGGGCCATGTACATCACGCCAGCGATGATCGCCGCAAGCCATCCCAACGGTTCGAGAGCAACAAATACGCCAATCATGATAGTTGAGAGCAGCAGCCCCACAAACGGAAGGGCAAGAAGCATACTCAAAAGGACTTTTGGATGGGACAGGTCGTCGTTGGCTCCAAAGCGAATCGGAAGAGCCGTGAAGTAGCTCAGTGCGAACTTAATTCCCAGAATGATGTGTTTCACACGGCACCTCGCGCATTATTTTCAGCCAGCCACGAGCAAATATTTTTTTGATGTAGCTCTCTTTGTGGGGAACCAAACACCCTGCACAATTTTGGTGGATGGCAGTTTCACTGATGTAGCGATCTCCATCGGGACTCTCGATCGAGCAAGCGCTGAAAAGAGTTTTTTCTTCTTCTTTTGCGAACCCTTGATCGTTAAAACGGAAGTTCGGGCAGGCGCACAAATAGCAGTTAAGTTCAGGGGTGTCGTGGCATTTTTTATTCTCCGCATAGAGGGGGCAGAATGTGGGTTCTTGTATCGCCATATTCTCAAAGCGAAAATACTCGATCACCTCTTGGTCGCTCAAGGCGGTCAGTTTGTCCATGGCGGCGCGGTGTTTTGCCGCATGCTCTTGAAACCATTGGTTATAGGACATGATTTAAAATCCTCTCCATATCAATTTCCTCTCTCATCGTGGCGACAAAGCTGTCGATGGTCGTTTTTTTGTAAGTCTCAAATGCCTCATCCTCAAAAAGTCCGTGAACAAACGTCCCTTTAATAGGACCTTTCTCATAGACAAGCGGATATTTAGCACTTACACCGTGATGGATCTCAAATCCCTGTATAATCTTACCGAAGAGGGAATATTCCCCTTTTTTAAGCACTTTGTCTTTTTGAAAAACGATAATGTCATCGATAAATCCGAGGGCTTCTTCACGACTGGGTTCAGCGGTTTCGACACACTCTTCATCGATAATGGCGTCAAACATCATCTGATACCCGCCGCAAATCCCCAGTATCTCTTTTTGCCGTTCTTTGAGTGCTTCGAACAGCCCCGTTTTTTTAAGCCACTGCAAATCTTTGATCACCAGTTTGCTTCCGGGAAGGATAATGAGATCAAAACTCTCCAGCGAAACATTGGAGGTGATGAATTCGACAAAAATTGTCTCATCGGCGATAAGCGGTTCGAAATCGTTGTAGTTGCTCATCGTTGGGTAGTTGATAATCCCAATTTTTTTCGTGGGGTTAGGTTTGTTCTGGACGAAATTTTTGAGACTTTGGGAGTCTTCAAATCCGAGGTTGAGGGGGAGATAGGGGAGGACGCCCAGCACCGGAATACCGAAACGCTCTTCGATGATATTCACCCCTTCGTCAAAGAGGGTTCGATCACCCCGAAATTTGTTGACGATCACCCCGATGACGTTCGCGCGCAAAGCTTCGGGGAGGAGATTGTAAACGCCCCAGATCGAGGCAAACACGCCTCCTTTTTCGATATCGGCGACGAGGATGATTTTCGTATTGTATTTTTGCGCAATGTAGATATTGGAGAGATCTTTGTCCATCAGGTTCAGCTCCACTGGACTCCCTGCCCCCTCGCAGACGATACACTCATACCGATAGCTCAAATACTCAAAACACTCATCGACAGCAGGTTTGAGTGTATCGAGATCACGGTAATACTCCCGCACATCCTTGTCTTCGACCACTTTTCCCTTGACGATCAGCGAGGCGCTGTTGCCATGACCCGATTTGAGCAGTACCGGATTGAGATGGTAGCTCGTGGGTATCCCTAAAACCTCTGCTTGAAAATACTGGGCGATAGCGATTTCGCTCCCATCATCGGTGACGTGGGAGTTATTGGAGACATTTTGGGCTTTGAATACCCCGATATTAATTCCATGCTCTTGCAAAAGTCGCCCGATAACAAACGTCAGGGTTGATTTGCCCGCATCGCTAGAGGTTCCGAAAATGGAGATCGATTTCATTTGAGGCGCATCCGAAGACCCAGTTTTACTTCGTAGACTTCATCGCACATCATTGCCAGCTTTTGCCCGATAAGACCACTCAGATCAATATAGCGGCGGCTTATCGCATCGATGGGGATAACACCGCAGCTCACGTCGTTGAGGACAAACACGATGTTAGTATCGATCTTTTCGAGCTCTTCGATAGCATGGATCAAAACAGCTTCATCCTCTTCGATCCGATTGAGCAGCCACATGGAGATGCAGTCGATCAGGTAGGTGTGATTTGCGTGGATAACGGACGCAAGATCGTGAGTCTCTTCGATCGTTATAAAAGCTCCTTTTCGGGTATTACGGTGTTTGTTAATACGAGTTTGCATCTCACTGTCGCCATAACGGTTGTTATAGGTTGCAATATAGTGGGGCTGATGGGCAGAGAGCGCTTTGGCATGGCGTTCTGCCAGAGAACTTTTACCCGATTTTTGCCCTCCGAAATAGAGTACTTTCATCCCAGAAAGCTCTCGATTTTACGGGTGATTTGCTCTTTGGTGACACCGTTGAGGCAGGCGTACATGAGTGCCCCTCCGGCGCCGACACCCTCTTTGGCTTCCCCATCGTCATAGAGCTTGAGGGCGGGATGCCGTGTGAGCGAAAAATCAAAATCGACATAGTAGGCATTGATTTCAAAATTGAGCATTTCCAGCAGACCTTTGATGTCCGAATTTGGGTCTTCATAGACCCACTTGGTGGTGCACAGTGCCAGATAATTGCTATTGATCGTCTGTTTCGTGTGTTTGAGGATTGAATTGATCACCAAAAGCAGTGCCGCCATCTGTGTACCGCCCGCTAGAACCGTCGTAATTTTGCGTTTTTGCAGACCCAGAACAAACCCCGCATTGAAAATGAGCATGTTGTCACTCACGCGGGAGAGCTTTTCAAACAGATCATCGCCCTCGCTGCAGTTGCAAAGAGCTGTCTCAACAACACGCTCTTTTAGGCTGTTTGGGGCATTTTTAAAACTGCTGCTAAATTTATCACGAGCGTCGTATCCCAGAGCCAAAGCGGTTGCAAGGGCGGTCGTCGTACCTGAGGGAACGGATTCCCCCAAGATGATGTAGCCGCTATGGCAGAGATATTCTTGCGCGAATTCCAACCCTTTTTCGAACAGCTCCATCGCATCGATGTTTGCCCCCGTATCGATCGAACCGCTAGGAGTGATCCCAAAATCATAGAGAGGAAAATAATCTATTTTAGGGTTGATTTCCAATCCCAGATTCAGCAGCGCAAGTGTGCCAAAGGGATGGAGCAGATGAACGGCACGGGTGATGAGGCCGGGGGTTGGAACTCCGGTGGGCGTTGTGGCGATGTTTTCGAGACTGCGTACCTCTCCGGTACAGAGAAACTCGGCATCCAGCGTCGGAGTCAGGTGGATCATCCCTGCAATGCCCGCTTGGGTAATCCCCTCTATTTTAGCCGTATCGGTGTTGCTGAGACTGAGAAAAAAGGTCCCTTTTTTACCGCGTAAATACTCAGCAAAATCGCTGCTTCCTAAAATCGTTTTAATGGTCATGTGCAGTTCCTTGTAAGGTGATTGTACCCAATGATTCTCATCAGCGCCCTCGATTTCGATGCAAGATCAGATAGATGAAAAAGGGTCCGCCCAGCAGTGAGGTGATGACCCCGATAGGAATATCGGAAGATGCCCCGAGATTACGAGCGATGAGATCACACACTACCAAAAAGACGCCGCCGTAAAAGAACGTGGGAAGGATGAGTTGGTCGCTGCTTTTTTGATAGAGGGTTTTAATGATGTGGGGAACAATCAGCCCTACAAATCCAATCGGTCCTACCACGCTGACGCATACGGCAACGGCAAGCGAGGTGAATAGCAAGAGCAGCATTGTGATTTTGGTGACTTCAACCCCTTTAAGAAAAGCGAAATCGAGGGATGCGAGCAGCACTTTCAGCTCTTTGCGATACCCATGAATGGTTCCCAACAACAAAAGCGAAACGCCGGCGACGGGATAAACGAAATCAAAGCCAATGATGTTCAAACTGCCCATCGTAAAGCGGACAATGGAGTAGCTTTGCGAAAAATCGCTGAGAAAAAACAGGATCATAAGTGCCGCCGAATAGAAAAAAGAGAGGGCAACACCCACGAGTAATAACGAGTTTGTTTGGGTCGTTTTAAGCGATCGGGAGATGAGGAACAAAATAAAAACCGTGAGAATCGCTCCGCCAAAACCAAACAGGTACTGCCAAAATACAGCTCCTGCAAAAAAGACGATGGCAATGGCCGTCCCCAATGTCGCACCGCTGGCAACACCCAGAGTAAAGGGGGTGGTGAGCGGATTGCGAAACAGACTTTGAAACACCAGCCCCGCCAAACTCAAGAGGGCACCGCTAAAAAAAGAAAGCAAAACCCTAGGAACGCGCAGTTGCCAGAACAGTATATGAGAAGATGATGCGCCGTTGAGCATATCCCCAAAATGCAGATCAATTTGTCCAAAAAATGGGGCAATGGCGATTAAGACCATCGCGAGGAAGATACTAAAGAGTTTCATCGTAATTCACCACAAAATTTCCGTCAACATTTTTGATAGAGTTTCCAAAACAGCTCTTTAGATGAGTTTGCTCAAAAAACGGTTCGCAGGCACCGTGGTAATGAACGGACCCCTCTTCTAAAAAAAGGATGGTATACCCCAGTTTATACGCCAAATTGAGATCATGGGTAATAACGATTTTATTTTGAAAATAGGGGCTGTTTTTGAGGAGGCGATAGACGGTTACTTTTTTTGCCTGATCGAGGTTTGCCGTGGGTTCATCGAGAATGGTATAGAGCGCTTGATGGATCATGGCTCCCCCTATGAGCAGTAATGCGGACTCTCCGCTGCTGAGCTTGTGACATCGGCTGTTTTTGAGATGGGGTATCTTCAGCAGAGCTAAAACGGTATCCACATGATGGGCTTGTTCCTCTTTGAGAATGTTGAGTTTGAGATAATCCCATACCGTTAGATATTCATCGTAAATGCTCAATTTTGCAGGGATAAAATTGAGGTATTGTGCGCGCTGCTTTGCACTGAGATGGGCGACATTTTGACCCTCTATGTTAACGCGGTCATTGTGGATAAGATGGCAAATTGCTTTGGCCAGTGTTGTTTTTCCGCTTCCATTGCTGCCTAAGATGGTTAGATTTTCTCCCCGTTCGAGGGTAAAGCTCACCTGTTTTAATATCTGATGAGAGAGATTATCGACGTGCAGCATCGGTTAAAAATCCTCTCATGTCCATCAGAAATAACCCCAGACGTTGGCTTGGATTGCTAGAATAGCCTTTGTCTTCGACGTATATCTTTTTATTTTTGACGGCATTGATCGGCAGATTCCTCCACGGATGGATCAGCGCCTCTTTACTCAGCCCTAACTCATGGGTATTGGGGGCGAGGAGGATGACGATATCAGGATTGATGGCAATGATGTTTTCCAGATTCAAAACCGGTTGCCCCTTACGTTTGCTTTGCAAAGCATTGCGGTTTCCGCTTTCTTGGATAATGTCTTCAAAATAGAGATTCTGCCCTGATACATAGAGGGGTTTTGAGAGATCCGTATTGTGGCCGAACACCATCAAAATCTTCTGATTTTTGACGATCCCTTTGAGGGAATAAAGCTTTTGATCGAGTTCGCTGACAATTGCTTTTCCTTCGTTTTCTTTGTGCATATAGTGGGCAATAGCATAGATGGATTGACGGATAGAGGGATACGTGTCTATTTTGATCACCATCGTCTTGATCCCCAGCCGTTCGAGTTTTTGTGCAAAATGGGCATTATTCTCCTGCATGATCACCATCGAGGGGTTAAGGGAGAGTATTTTTTCCAAAGAGGGAGAAAAATATCCACCCACTTTGGGTTTTGATTTGGCTTGGATCGGATAGTCGCAATACTCGGTATTGGCGATGATACTCTCCCCCGCACCAAGGGCGTAGAGGGTTTCATTGATGGAAGGAGAGAGGGCAATAATCCGCTCTTGCCCATAAAGAGAGAAGCCGATTATCAACCAGAGCAGTATTTTCAAAAACCAGCCTTTAATCCTACATACCAAGCGCGTGGCGATGTCGCATATCCATCAACGGTTTGATAGTCTTTATCGGTGATATTATCGATTTTACCGTACAGCCGGATTGAATCGGTAAGATCGTAATTGATGACCATATTGGCAATGGTGTATCTTCCTGTCTGTGCCCCTGTCTGATCGGCTCCATTATAGCGTGTTCCAATACAGTGTCCATTTAGTCCGAAATGCCATTGTTTAATTCCATAATAGTCGAGAGATGCTTTGGCTTCGCGCTTCGGGCGTCTGGCCAGATCTTTTCCATCTTCGTCTTCAAAACTGGCAAGATGCGTATAGTTGGCGTTAAGTAATAGCCCATCCATAAGATTTTGTTGGTAGGCAAATTCATATCCTTTAAACGTACTGGTACCATTTAAATTTCTATAGGTACTAGCATCCCATTGAATGAGATCTTTGACGTAGTTTTCGAAATAGGTGGCGGTGAAATTTTTATACCAAACGCTGGCATCGAAGCTTCGGGTGTTTTCGGGTTTTAAATCACTGTTGGACGTTCCCCATGGATTGAGTATTTGAATAATATTTGGAGAGGTATAAGCCGTTCCGTAGTTACCACTGACATAAAGCTCTTTAGTGATAGTGTATTTAGCACCTACTTTCCCCGTTGTTTTTCCCTCAAAATTGCTGTAATCATCTCTTCGTAAACTTTCCGTAAGGATCAAATTTCCCATCGCATTTGAGTTTGTAAGATAGGCCGCTTTAGACGTGACGTGCTTTTGATCGGTTGCAGTGCTTGCTGTAATGTAATCGACATCAAATACCTCGCGCATCAAACCGACAACCAATAAATCTTTTTCACGATAATGAAATTGATCGTTCAGTTCAAACTGCTTTGTTTTTCCGTTAAAAACTTTGACACCGTAAGTGGTATCAAGTTCATCACGGATAAATTTAGAGAGATTCGCTTTTAGGGAAACCGTATGGGCATCCAACGTTTTATCATAAGAGATTCCATAGAGTTTGGTTCGAACATCACTGCGTTGCGTTAAATCTGGATCGCTCCACCCGTCATAGTTACCCAATGCGCTGATATTTGTGTAGCGCACTCCTAATGTATCCGTAGCTGTCGGACGAAAATGACCGCCTAGAGTGAACGTAGTATTGGCATAAGGGTCATTTTCATAGTTGTCAATGTCTGTTCCTTTGGGAGCTTGAGCGGTAAAGCTGTCGCTCATAATACGGTCGACAGAGAGTTTTACATCGTATTTATCTGCTTTATGCGACAAAAATCCACCCCACTTTTGAGTAGAAAAGCTTCCCTTTTCGAGAGTAACCCCAACGTGCGTACCTTCTTTTGCATATTTTGTAATGATGTTGATGACGCCAGCGCTTGCATCGGCTCCCCATATACCGCTTTGCGCCCCTTTTATGACTTCAATACGTTCGATATTGCTGATTAGGAGATGGGCAAAATTGGCACCGTTGGTATTGGAAGGATCTTGGTAGCGAATGCCGTCTATGAGAACCAAAACTCGGTTGGTATCCATTCCGCGCATAAAGACGGTTTGTGTTGTGCCCAGTCCGCCATTGGCGGTTACGCTGACACCAGGAAGAGAATTTAAGGCGTCTGCGACAGTGGTGTAGTGTTTTTCTTCAATTTCTTCAGAAGTGATAATATCAATATTGGCTGTGGTATCTTTGAGCGATTGTTCTGTTTTAATGGCACTTACAACGATGGGCTCTAGCGTGAGCGTATTAGCCCCCAATGAGGCAACAAGGGTTGCGGATGCAACGAGGGATAGTGTGTGTTTAAACATGAGTGTCCTTGAATAATAGTAATAATTGTTGAGTTAAGGAGACTCTTGGGAGGGGAGATGGTTGAGTAGGTATGGATGGGATGGGTTGGACATATCCACTCGATGCGAGTGAAATTTTGCAGCATTTTTACGGCAGAAGCATACGCCTGAATAGCCGCCAATGAAAAGTATGTTTTACCAAACCCTTTGGGTGCTTGCATCTTTGCCCTTTTTTAACGATTTCAGGATTTAAAATGCCCAAGCTGCGTATTGAGGGTTGTCGCTGCGAGGTAAAGTTCATTGGCGATATCCGTAATTTGTTTGATTTCATTTTGATTGCGCTCAGAAAGAGCAGACATTTCGGAAACTTTAGTGACGATTTCATTGAGTTTCACGGCCATATCTTCAGAAGTCCGAACGCTTTTGCGACTGGTTTCTACGTTGGTGCTCATTGCATTGCTCGTAGAATTTATTTTTGCATCGATTGTTTGAGAGTATTCCCCCAATTTTTCAATATTTTCGCTGTTCGCATTCATCATATCCGAGGAGTCAGAAATAGACTGGATAACAACGGAAATGATGGAGTTGATTTCAGTCAAACTTTTTTGTGTGCGTTCGGCGAGCTTACGTACTTCATCCGCAACAACGGCAAATCCTCGACCATGTTCGCCTGCGCGAGCCGCTTCAATCGCGGCGTTAAGGGCAAGAAGGTTGGTTTGATCCGCAATGTCGGAGATGATGCTCAAAACACCGCTGACGCTTGATGCTTCGCTAGAGAGCTGCGCAAAGCGTTCCCCCAACTCATTGCTTATTTGGGTCGCATGATAAATTTCATTGGTGATCGTGAGGGCGATGGCACGAACGCTTTCAAGCTCCTCGGCACTGCTTTGAGTGTTTTCCAATGTGTCTCGTGCCATGTCAACGTTTTGGTTTAGGGCATTGCCGATTTGCGAAGCGGTATCGTTAGCATTTTGCGCAAGAACGTTGGCTTTTTCAGATTGTTGAGACAAATTGGAGGCTGCAGCGTTGAGCGTTGATGTTGATTGCACTGCCGCATGCGTGATCTCCTTGGTATCGTTGATCGTTACTTGGATTTTTTCAATGAACGTATTGACATACCCGCTGACAATCCCGATTTCATCCTGTTTATTCAAGATAGGAAGACGTTTTGTCAAATCTCCCTTTCCATGAGCGAGATCCGAAGAAACATGATCAAGCTCTTCGATAGGCCCCAAAATGCTTCTTCCTGAGAGATAGTTTATTGAAATGAGAAGGGCTGCTAAAAGCGTGCCAAAAAAGAGAAACCATTTGAAAAAACTCGCTTTAAGGGCATCAAAATAATCGGCTTTATTGATACCGGGAATAACCCACATGTCCCATGCTTTGATGTAACGGTATGCAGCAATCTTATCCTGCCCCGTCGTAGCAGACACGTATTCGTAAACGCCACCCGCTTTGTCGGCACGGATATGGTCGATGTAGTCATGTCCTGCTTTGTTTGACCCTTCATCTTTATCTTTTGGATGAATCGTCATAACGCCGGCGGAGTTGATAAAATAGACATAGCCGCTTTTCCCGATTTTGATGCTTTTTATCCCCTTTTTGAAGGCGTCGTCTTTGTACGCGTTTGGTCGGGCTTCGGCGATATAGTTAATATTTTTTTCCAACGCATCGGCAACGGTGATCAAGTCGTTGGTCATGATGTCTTTAATCGAACTTGTAGCAATGAAATATGCTACAATGATGCTTATCAACACAGCGCCCAAGGCAGCCGCCAGATTGAATATGAATTTGGATTTGATGGTCTTAAGCGTTGCCATGAAGGAAAATTCTGCCTTTTTGGTAAATTTTACGGTATAAACGAAAACATATTACAATTCTTTCGCACCATTGTAATTTGCTTTAGATAAAGCGCTTCTGAAACAAGGACAATAGCATAGAGCCATGAAATTTTCACACCTAGAGCAAATCGTCAATTTTTTACAGCGTTTCAAACAAATTAACACGGCCTATCGCCTTAGCGATACGCAAATTCATTTGGTATTTGATAATGACACCGTCATAACATTTGAGATGCGGAGGGATAATCCGAGTATTTTTCTCTCCCCAAGGGCTGATCGGGGAAAGAGGTATCAAGCGCCCTTTGATGTACTGCTCTCAAAGCGGCTGGGACGTTCAACGATTCAATCCGTGACGCTTCACAATAATGACAAGCTTATCCGCATTGTGGTGAGTCAAAGCGGCGCGTACAAAAGTGAAATCACGATGCTTCAGTTGGAGTTCACAGGAAAGCATACAAACGCGATTTTGTTGGATCGCGAGGCGAGCGTGCTGGAAGCGCTGCGTCATGTGGACGCAGACGTATCGGTGCGGCCTGTACGTGTCGGGCAGACGCTTGTTAATCCTCCATTGCCATCGTTCACCCCAAAATCATACCCAATTGACAATGTTGAGGGCTTCTT
>JAUPLR010000093.1 GCA_030836825.1 Campylobacterota bacterium | reverse complement strand
GTTGATTGATGAAGCGATTGTGATCTATTTTCAAGGACCAAAAAGCTTCACAGGAGAAGATGTCGTCGAGTTTCAATGTCATGGCGGCATGATTGTCGCAGAATCTGTTTTGCGGGCCTGTGTGGCTGCGGGTGCACGTTTGGCACAGCCTGGTGAGTTTAGTAAGAGGGCATTTCTCAATGGTCGTCTTGATTTAACCCAAGCAGAAGCCATAGCGTCACTCATCGAAGCCAAAAGCGATGATGCCGCGCGTGTATTAGCCCGCCAGATGAAGGGTGAATTACGGGAGTATGTAGAAGCCATTCGCGATTCACTGCTGGAAATTTTGGCGTATTCGGAAGTGGTTATTGATTATGCCGAAGAAGACCTCCCGCAAGATGTTGTCGATCAAATAGGGACTAAACTGGAAAACATCACCAAGGAACTCTCTAAAACATTGGAATCCAGTCGCAGACGCAGCGGTTTGATGCAAGGCTACCGTGTCGCCATCATCGGCAAACCCAATGTCGGGAAAAGCTCACTGCTCAATGCCCTTTTGGATTATGAACGGGCAATCGTGAGCGAGATCGCAGGAACAACACGCGATACGATAGAAGAGCAGGTGCGTTTGGGCACCCATCTCATTCGTTTGGTAGATACGGCAGGGATACGTAATGCCCATGATGAGATTGAGAAAATCGGGATTGAGCGTTCCATTGCGGCGATTGAAAATTCGGATCTGGTGATTGCCTTATTCGATAACAGCCGTGAATGTGACGAAGAAGACCGTGCCATCATGGAGCTTATCGAACAATTCTCGGTAATTAAGCCTTTTATTTGTATCCTCAACAAGGTAGATCTGCCTCAAAAGTTTCAAACGACACTTCTAGAACAATATTCACCTATAGAACTGAGTTGTAAATCAGAGACGCAACCTCTCGTGGACGCATTAACGCGTATTATGGATTACGACAATGACTCCGAAGCAATGATGCTCATCTCCCAGCGTCAAATCAATGCGACAGAGCAGACTCTCAGAGCTATTAAAGAAGCACATGAACCGTTGCAAAGCGGCGAGTTGGAGTTTTTCTCCTTTCACATCAATCAAGCTATCCGATCCATCGCCTCATTGACCCGTCCGTATGAGCTCGATGAGATGTTTGACAAGATGTTCGGTCAATTTTGTTTGGGGAAATGATGGGTTCTATTATCGCGATTGATTTAGGACTCAAACGAATCGGGCTTGCGCTGAGTTCAGGCATAGCCATTGTGACACCGCTTCCGGCGGTTGAACGTAAAAATCGTAACCAAGCCGCACATGACGTCAAAAAAGTGTTAAACGAATACGAAGCGACAACGGTCGTTGTCGGTATCCCGATGGGAAGTACGACCGAGGATGAAATGCGTCGCAGAGTAGAGCATTTTATGAATTTGGTAGATTTTAAAGGCGAAATTGCCTATCAAGATGAATCCCACAGCTCCCAAGAAGCCGAAGCATTGATGAAGGGAGAGATCCGCTACAAGCGAGATGGTCGTATTGACTCACTCTCTGCGAAGATTATTTTGGAACGGTATCTTGGGATTATTTAAAATATTTCACGGCTATTTTTTTGCAATTGTTTCAGTATGGGAAAATTTAGTTTTTTATAACAAATAATTGTATAATTAATTGGAATCTTCAGGTAGGCTATATTATGCAAATATTATCAAAAATACTTTATTTGATTGGTTTTATTTTTTTTATGCTTGCACAGAGTGGTTGTTCTGTTAATCCATTAATCCCGATAGAAGCCAAACAATATACAATGAATTTTACTATTGATGGTGAAGAGTTTAATGTTTCAAAAGAAGTTAAATTTTACTATAGAGATGTTAAATGGGGTTCAGAGAGAGGCGCATCATGGATGGCGTCAGACGGATTAGGTGAATATATTGGGTATACAAGTAAAAATCTCCTTTTTATCGTTAGCCCATTTGAACGTACTTATGGAGTTTCAGACTATATTTTTTCACCAAAAATTCTTGTGAGTGATAATAATATAAAAAGCGAAAAGGAAGAAAATTATCATTTTGATATAAATGATATTAATATAACTGCGAGATATATTCACCATGTGTTGTTTTATGAACCAGAATCTGAAACGTTAATTGAAATACACTCGTTTGGGACTAACGAATTATCTAAGTGGTAAGATTTAATTTTCAACGAACTTTTGTCAGAATTGTAAAGTTATGATGTGCGAAATTTTCCAATGATTAAATTACGTTTTAAGAGACTATTAAGATTTATAGTTTATACTTCAAGTATATATTTAAAGGATTTGCCATGACGGTAACAGCTAAAGATTTACGATTTAATGTTTCGTTTTTATTTGATGTGCTGAGCAAGGGTGAAGATGTGACGATTACCCATCGTGGAAAGCCAAAAGCCAAACTCATCTCTTGTGATGATAATGAACACATACCTAAAGACGATACTTTGTTTGGATTGTGGAGCGACCAAAAAGGGGATGTCGATACGATGGTGCGAAATATGCGGAAACGTAGAGAATTTTAATAATCATGGCATACGATCTTTTAGTCGACAGCGATGTTTTGATATGGTATCTTAGAGGGAATGAAAATGCTAAAACTCTAATCCATTCGATAGGAGATTTTTGTATATCGGGAGTCACTCATATCGAACTCGTGCAGGGGATGCGGAATAAAGAGGAACTAAGGCTTTTTCAAAAAACGCTTCGACAGTGGAATACTAAAACAATTTATATGAGTGAAGAGATTTCAGCGAAAGCCCTTTTTTACGTTGAAGAGTATTTTCTGAGTCATAGTATGGAACTTGCCGATGCGCTAATCGCTTCGACAGCTACGACGTACGGGATGAAACTTATCACGGCAAATGATAAGCACTATCGTATTGTAAAAGAATTGGAAATTGAAGTTTTTAGGCCGTGATTAAACTAATTTAAAATACTCTGCCGCCTCTGTTTCGTCTTTGGTAAGTGTAGAAAAATTAGAATCATTGGCCATTTTGTCTTTGATAACATTGACGCAATAGTCAAACGCCAGTTTTTGAGCCGCTTCTATGTTAAATACAAATCCCAAACCGCTGAACTGATACGGTTCTTCTTGCTCGATACAAATGAGAATCCCATCACATTTTTCTTCAAACATATCGACAATGTCGCGGTATTGGATGTTGAATTCCGTCGCATGCCATCCGATGGTTTCGAGTGTTTTATCCGCAAACTCTGCAATACCGTCACCCGAGGTGTCATCGTAGAGTGCTCGGTTGCGATTGAATCCGATGATGGATTGCCATGCCCCAGTCGCTTTAATAAGGATACGATCGTCATCTTCTACAAGGCGGTAGTTGCTTCCAAGCATTTCGGAAATAGGACGTGCGAGATTGGTGCTCAGAGGTGAAATAGGGGGGATAGACCCTTCGTAAATAGAGATTAAATTTGGCTCAAAAGGCTCATAGGCAATTTTTCCATCATAGCTGATAGCAAAATGTTTGGACGAATTGATCGCTTGCATAAAATCGGCACGCTGTACAACGATGATTTCTTTAAATAGGTTGAATTTTTTCATGTATGACCTCCATCATTTTGGTGAATTCTACCATGGTTAAATTGGCTTGAAGCTCTGTGTGAAAATTTAGACTTTTGCTATAAGGGGTTGCTAATATTAATTTTTGGAAAGGTGGGCTATAATTCGCGAAATTTTGCGCCTATGGCACTTACTTAAGGATACTCAATGGGATTGAACGTCTACTACGATAAAGATTGTAATATTGATCTAATCAAAAATAAAATTGTTGCTATGATCGGTTTTGGATCACAAGGTCATGCGCACGCTGAAAATCTCCGCGATAGCGGTGTTGAAGTGGTTGTTGGACTACGTAAAGGTGGTAGTTCATGGGCAAAAGCAGAGGCAAAAGGGTTCAAGGTTATGACCGTTGCTGAAGCATCAGCATACGCTGATCTGGTCATGATCCTTCTTCCGGATGAAAATCAAGCAGAAATCTACGCAAACGAGATTGCTCCAAACCTAAAATCAGGTGCAACTATTGCATTTGGTCACGGTTTTAGCATCCATTACGGACGTGTTAAGCCTGCGGCTGACATCAACGTAACCATGATCGCTCCAAAAGCTCCAGGACACACTGTGCGTTCTGAGTTTGTTCGCGGCGGCGGGATTCCTGATCTTATCGCGGTTGGACAAAATCCAAGCGGTACAACCAAAGAGTTAGCGCTATCCTACGCATCGGCTATCGGTGGCGGACGTACGGCTATCATTGAAACAACGTTCAAAGACGAAACAGAAACAGACCTTTTCGGGGAGCAAGCGGTTCTTTGTGGTGGTGCGGTTTCCCTCGTTCAAGCGGGTTTTGAGACATTGACAGAAGCGGGTTATGCTCCTGAATTGGCGTACTTTGAGTGTCTTCACGAGCTTAAATTGATCGTTGACTTGATGTTCGAGGGCGGAATCGCAGATATGCGTTATTCTATCTCTAATACAGCAGAATACGGCGACTATGTAAGCGGTAAACGTGTTATTAATGCGGAATCAAAAGCGGCAATGAAGGAGATCTTAAAAGAGATCCAAGATGGTCGTTTTGCCAAAGACTTCATCCTTGAAGGTCAAGCGGGATACCCGCGTATGAACGCTGAGCGCGCAAATGCGCGTGCTTCATTGATTGAGCGTACAGGTGTAAGTTTGCGTGCGATGATGCCATGGATTTCTAAAAATAAAATCGTTAATCAAAGTACAAACTAATTTCTCTGCTTGAAAGCCTTAAGAGGCTTTCAAACCATTCTAATACAAGTGCATCCCTATGGACAAGCCCCCTTTCTCCTTTCGAAATCTCTTGACGGTCAAAAATCTTATTCTTATTTTATCGGTTACGATTGCTGTATTGGTTTCTGCTTTGATCGGCTATTTTATCGGCTTTAATCAAGTCCAAGAAAAATTGGATAAAGAGCGAGAAGAAACACAGCACTTGATGGCACAAATAGAAGATATTACGAAAGCAGAAACAAAGGTGGCCCACGAGGAGGAGGCATCTGTAAAGGGCGATATGGAGACGGCAACGGTAAAAAAAGAGCTCAAAGCGTTAATGGAGAGTGAAGCACTAAGCGCACGACATGAATATGCGCCAAAAGATAAAAAACGACTTCCTCCTCCCGCAGAACTACGTCCTGAATTGCCGGTTAAAGTTTGTGGAGCAAAACTGGTGATTATCATGGACGATGTTTCCTATGCGCATGATGTGGCGGCAATACGTTCTACGGGCTTGCCGTTGGTGATGTCTTTTCTGCCGCCGAGTCCACGTCATCCAGAGTCTGCCGCATTAGCAGCATCGATTTCTGGATACATGGTGCACCTCCCGATGGAAGCCGTTTCCTTTCACCAAGATGAGCCGGTTACGTTACGTGTCGGGGATTCGATTGAAACAATCGGAAAGCAAATAGCATTGATCAAGCGCCTCTATCCCAATGTTCGTTATATCAATAATCACACGGGTTCCAAATTCACTTCAGATGAGGCCGCCATGGAGCGGCTGATTGGTGTTATGAAAGAGAATGGATTGGTTTTTGTTGACAGTAGAACCATTGGTTCGAGCAAGGTAAAAATCGTAGAGGCAAAATACGGATTACGCTACTTGGGACGCGATGTTTTTTTGGATCATGAAGATGGTGTTGCCAATGTCAAAAAACAAATTCGTGATGCTGTTGCTATTGCTAAGCGACACGGGAGTGCTATTGCAATAGGTCATCCGCGTCCCGATACGATTCAAGCGCTCAAAGAATCCAAGGATCTTTTGAATCAAGTTCAACTGGTTAGGATTGATCAAATCTGACAATCTGTCATATATTTTTCTCTTCTGTGCGTGTTGGGGTATTGTAATAAATATTTTATGGGTTGGCCTATTATGTTTGATACGATCTCTTTTCACATAGACGCATTGGAGGCTATGGCACACTATCCAAAAGATCTTTTTTATAAGGGTTCTTTGGAGATACTCTCTCGCCCTAAAATCTCCATCGTGGGAACTCGCCGGCCCAATCCCTATACTCGCGCTATGACGTATGAATTAGCTAAAAAACTTTCGATGGCGGGTATGGTAATTGTTAGTGGTGCAGCGGCTGGTGTTGATACGCTGGTACATCATGGTGCAGGCTGTGAAAATACGATTGCGGTATTGCCTTGCGGAATTGATCTGCGTTATCCAAAAGCAAACACTGACCTGATCAAATCCATTGAAAAAAACGGATTAACGCTTTCGCAATTTGAACCCTCTTTTGAAGCACGAGCATGGAGTTTTGTGGTCCGTAATGAGATTGTTGTGGCGTTGGGGGAGTGTTTGATTGTAACCGAAGCGGATCTTGGAAGCGGGAGCATGCGCAGTGTGGAGTATGCCCTAGAGATGGGGAAGCAGATTTATGTCTTGCCGCACAGGATACGCGAGAGTGAAGGGACCCATCACTTGCTGGCGCAAGGCAAAGCAATCGCAATTGAGGATATGGATACGTTTGTAGCAAATATTTCTAAAACAGCACGCAACGCTATGGAAGATACGCCATTTTTGGCATTTTGCAGAACTTCACCCAGTTATGAAGAGGTAATAGCAAAATTTCCGGGTGAAATTTTTGAAGCGGAATTAAGCGGTAGGGTGGATGTTCGAAACGGGAGAGTGTGTCTAATCTAATAGAAAGCTTGTCCCGTATGCGCAGTGTTTTATAAGATATTTAGTATGAAATCATAGAATTAACATCGCATCGCCGTAGGAAAAGAAGCGATATTTCTCATTAATTGCGCACTTGTACAGACGATGGGTCTCTTCAAGTCCCATAAAAGAGGCAACCAGCATGAGCAGCGTTGACTGAGGTAAATGAAAATTGGTAAGGAGATGATCCACGCGTAAAGGCGGATTGTGAGGATGCAAAAAGAGATTGGCTTCTCCCCGTGATTCACCGGTGCGGATGTGGTATTCGACCGTTCGTGTTGAGGTTGTTCCAACGCACAATAGAGGAGCCGAACTTTGGAGTAGAGTTAGAGATTTGTCACTGATTTCAAAATACTCTGAGTGCATAGGGTGATCGGTAATCGTACTGCATTCAACAGGCTTAAAGGTACCTGAACCTACGTGCAGAGTTACAAATGCATGATCGTGATGTTTGCATATCCGATTAAACAGCTCATCGGTGAAGTGTAATGATGCCGTAGGGGCAGCCACAGCGCCCTCGTGTACGGCGAAAACACTTTGGTATTCACGCTCATCTTCGCTGTTGTCTTCGCGTCCCAGATAGGGAGGAAGAGGGATGTGACCGATTTTATCCAGAAGAGGTAAAAGCTCCTCAAATCGTAAGAGAACATCATTATGAAAAAAGTTAACTTCTCGTGATCCGTCCTCATGCAGTGCAATAATGAGGGCTTTGACATTGGCATCGAAATACAAGACGGTGCCGCTTTTGACGCGTCCTTTGATGTAGACATTGATTGTATGGGCATTAAGCGGGCGATTAATCAGCAGTTCAACGGCGCCACCGCTCTCTTTTTTACCGTAAAGACGCGCTTTTATGACTTTGGTATCGTTAAAGATAATGGCACATTCAGGGGGTAAAAAATCGTTCAAACGGTCAAAGCGGGTATGGGTTATGGAACGGTCTTCGCGATTGTAAACAAGGAGTTTAGCGTGGTCTCTTGGGTGAACAGGATGGGTGGCTATGAGCCCATCGGGGAGATGGTATTCATAGCTTGATGTGAGTAGAGGGTCTTTATTAGTCAATCGTCTCTTCTTCATCTTCTGTCGCGGCTAAGTCCTCTTTGGGTGCCGGATTAACAGCAGCAACAATAAGGATGGAAATACCATAAAGAAGGATAAGGGGAATGGCCATCATGGTTTGGCTAAGAACATCAGGTGGCGTTAGTAGGGCGGCTAAAATAAAGATAAGAACGATAGCATAGCGAAAGAAATCCTTCATCATACGGTCATTAACGAGCCCCATCAGTGCTAAAAAGTAACAAAATACGGGAAGTTCAAACGCAAGCCCAAAACCAAATAATATTTTGGTGAAAAACTCTACGTACTCTGAAATGTTATACATCGGAACAAAGGTAGCACTTCCAAATTCGATAAAAAATGCAAAGCCCATGGGGGTTACAAAATAGTAGGCAAAAGAGGCGCCGATAAGGAACATCGATGTTCCTCCAACAACGATGGGGATCATCATTTTTTTCTCATTGGCATAAAGGCCAGGGGCAATAAAAAGCCATATTTGAGAGAGGATAATAGGCAGTGCCGCTAGAAGACCTGCAAAAAAGGAGACTTTCATCGCAACAAAAAAAGCTTCGGATAATTCACGTGTGACGATCATCCCTTGAGCAGCTTTACGGGAGATTTTGGACGTAGCGGTTAGTGCATCGATGAGCGGTTGGGTAATCCATGCAAGAAGAGCATCATGGAAGCTCCACATAACAATAGACATAATAATAACGGCAGCGACGCTGATGCCAAGTCGTTTGCGCAGTTCTACTAAGTGAGGACGTAAATCATCAAACATTAAGCTTCCTCTTTGTTTTTAGGAGCGAAGGTGATGACCTCTGGTTCTTTGGGTGCGGCAGGTGCAGAGGCGGGCAAATCAAGGGTTAAGTCTTTTCCTATGGCCGTAATATCCGCTCCAATCTCTGTTAAGTCCGTCATGCGTGTTAACTCAGCGCTGGCATTGGTGAGTTCGGCTTTATAGTCCATAACGCTCTCTTTAATTCCTGAGAGTCGGATTTCATCCTCTATTGTGGCTTTCGCGGAGCTGACGGTTCCCTTGACGCTTCGGAAAAATTTGGCGATTTCTATCATCGTGGAGGGAAGTTTGTCCGGTCCTAAAAAGAGAACAGCGACGATAGCGATAAGAAAAATTTCTGTAATTCCCAATCCGAACATGTTATTTGCCTGCTTAGTGTTTAATTTTTATAAATATATTGGGGAGATTTTAGCAAAAATTAGTTTAAAGGGTGCCTCTAATAACCTTCAATACGTAGAGTGATTTCATCTGCGAGGAGAAAATTGGGATTATAATAGCGTCCATTTTGAAATTTCAACAAGCCCCCATCGAGGAGAATTTGTGCTTGTGCGCATTGCGGTTTTGAAAGGAGTGTTTGATCTACCCCAACGCAGCTGCGAAAACCTAAGAATAATTTTTCATTTAAGCGCTCTGATTCATTGAGCATTTCCTCTTTAACAGTCGTAGGCGCGTCGATGTACGCTTCAATGTCGGTGGCGGGATAAAAGCGAACAGAACCTAAAAAACCAACCGCTCCCGCGCCTAATCCAATGTAGGGTTTATGCTCCCAATAGCCAATATTATGTTTGGATTTGTATTTTCCAAAATTGGAAATTTCATACTGTTCAAACCCTTTTGCGGAAATTTCATCGAATAACCATTGCGTAAGATCGAGTTGTTCGCTTGCCATTTCGGGTAACTTTTCAAACACAGTCTCTTCTTCGATGGTGAGGGAATAGAGGCTTATATGGTCTATAGGCAGTTCAAACGCCTTTTCAATATCGCTGCGCAACAAATCCTTGGTATCCCCTTGGACACCATAGATGAGATCAAGAGAAAGATGCTCATATCCGATAACTGCCGCATCTTTGATGGCTTGAAGAGCATGTTGGGTGTTGTGTGCGCGTCCGAGGGTTTTGAGTTTTTCATCGTTGAAACTTTGGACCCCAAAACTGAGACGGTTTACGCCAAGTTCTCTCATTCCACCCAGCCATTCATAAGTAGCACTGTTAGGGTTAGCTTCCGATGTAATTTCAGCACCTTCTTGTAAAAAGGGGGCAATACGTTCAAATATTGGGCGATAAAGTTGCGGATCAACGGTTGAGGGGGTACCTCCGCCGATAAAAACGGTTTCAATGAGGTTTTTTGGACCGACTCCAAAACGCTTGAACTCGGTTTCGAGTTGAACACCCAAAGCATTCATGTAGCGTTCGCGCTGTGAAAACTTGTCAACATAAGAATTAAAAGCACAATAAGAACACTTGCTGTCGCAAAAAGGGATGTGAATGTATAAAAGCATGGCGAATTATACTTTTTTTAATAAGCAATAGCATACAATTATAGGAAAAAAGATAGCGAATGAGCCAACAAAAGTTTTATCGTCCCAATGTTGCTGCTATTATTGTCTCCAGCGCGTACCCGCAAGAAAAGGAGATTTTCATTGCAGAGCGAAGTGATTTGGAAGGGATATGGCAGTTTCCGCAAGGGGGAATCGATGAGGGAGAAACTTCTGAAGAAGCCCTTTTTCGGGAACTTAAAGAAGAAATAGGAACCAACAAAATAGAAATCATTGCAGAGTATCCCGAATGGATATCGTACGATTTTCCTGCCCATATTGCGGTTAAAATGGCACCTTTTTCAGGACAGAAACAACGTTATTATCTAGTCCGACTCAAAGAAAATGCTAAAATAAATTTGGATACCAAGCATCCTGAATTTAAGCGGCATGAATTTGTGAGTCTTGAAGAACTCAATGGAAAAATCGTCCATTTTAAAAAACCGATTTATGAAGTCGTCATTTCACATTTTAGAGCCAAGGGGTATCTGTAATGCTTATCGTACAAAAGTTTGGTGGAACCAGTGTCGGAGATTTGGAGCGAATACAAAACGTCGCGAACCGCGTCTCTCAAACCCTCAAAGAAGGGCACCAAGTTGTCGTCGTCGTTTCCGCAATGAGCGGCGAGACCAATAAACTGATTGCCTATGCGGAACACTATACCGCGAGTCCTGAGCGCAGCGAAGTAGATATGTTGTTAAGTTCTGGCGAGCGGGTAACGGCGGCATTGCTCTCGATTGCGCTCAACGCAATGGGGCATAAAGCAGCTTCTATGAGCGGTCGTCGTGCGGGAATTGTGACAGACAGTGTTCACACCAAAGCCCGTATCGAGAGCATTGACCCCTCTCTCATGCACGCCGAATTGGCGGAGGGTAAAGTAGTTGTTGTCGCAGGGTTTCAAGGGGTAAGTGAATTGGGACAAGTAACCACGCTGGGTCGCGGAGGATCAGATCTCTCTGCCGTTGCTCTTGCCGGTGCGTTAAAAGCCGATTTGTGTGAAATTTATACCGATGTGGATGGTATTTATACGACCGATCCGCGTATTGAGCCAAAAGCACGTAAAATGGACCGTATCAGCTACGATGAGATGCTGGAATTGGCTTCATTGGGGGCAAAAGTTCTCCAAAACCGTTCGGTCGAATTGGCCAAAAAATTGAATGTAAATCTTGTAACCCGCTCTAGCTTCACGATGGCAGAGGGAACACTTATCACAAAGGAAGAGAATATTATGGAAAAACCACTCGTTAGCGGCATTGCACTGGATAAAAATCAAGCACGTGTTTCCTTGCTCGAAGTTATTGACCGTCCGGGAATCGCATCGGATATTTTTACCCGTTTGGCAGATAACAGCGTCAATATTGATATGATTATCCAAACACAAGGGCATGACGGTAAAACGCATTTGGATTTTACGGTTCCTAAAACGGAACTTTTGGATGCTAAAACAATAGTAGAAACCTTTATTGCCGAGGGTGAAATCGGCACGGCAAGCTATGAAGAGTGCATCTGTAAAGTTTCC
>JAUPLR010000092.1 GCA_030836825.1 Campylobacterota bacterium | reverse complement strand
GGATGGGAGGCAAGCGCGCGTGCGATCATTACCCGCTGGCGCTGCCCGCCTGAGAGATGGCCGATAAGACGATCACGCAGATCACTCACCCCCATTTGCTCCATCGATTCTTCGATAATCCACTTATCTTCAACCGATTCAAAACGAAACATCCCACGAAGCGCATAACGCCCCATCGCCACCACTTCACGCACCGTTGCGGGAAAGTTCGCATCTATAAGCGCAGAGCGTTGCGGAACATAACCGATCTTGTACCACGCTTTAAATTTTTGCTGATCTACGCCAAAAAGCCGTATGGTTCCGGACGTGGGCTTATCCAACCCCATCAATAACCGGATCAGGGTCGTTTTTCCCCCACCGTTTGGTCCGATAATGGCGCAATATTCCCCTTTTAAAATCGTGCAACTGACCGATTTTAATATCTCGTTGTCCTGACGCGTAAAGCTGACATCGCGCATTTCAAAAAGACTGGTGGAAAATTTCAACGGCACTCCATTGCATGGGTCAATTTTGCTAAATTAGTGCGCATGATCGACTCGTAGGTTTGATGTGATTTTAACTCACTTTCACTAATATTCTCTAGCGGTTGAAGCGACTGGGCTTTGGCTCCCGTCTCGCGCGCGATGGTTTGCGCTACGTTATCATCAATCATCTCTTCAAAAAAGATCGTTTTAATCCCATGCTCTTTGATGCGGGCAATAATTTGGGCAATCACGTTCGCACTGGGTTGTTCATCGGAGGATAGGCCGATAATGGAAATATTTTCCAGCGCATTTGCGTGTGCCAGATAACCAAATGCATCGTGATTTGAAATGAGGGTGCGATTTTTACACTCTTTTAACCCCTGCGCATAATCGGCTTTGAGTTTTTGCAGTTTGGCAATGTACGCCGTTGCATTGGCATGATACATTTGTGCATTGTCAGGGAAGCGCTTTGAGAACTCTGCCTCAAGCGTTTGAGTCATTTTTATCATATTATCGATATCCAGCCAATAGTGAGGGTCATAGTCCCCGTGTTGATGTTCCTCGTTACCGGCAGGCTCATCGTGTTCTTCGTATGCCTGATCACTTTTTAACAGCGTCACATGTCTGCTCATATCAATGACTTCTATTGTTTTGGGAAGGGTATTTTTAAGCGCTTGCGCCCATGTTTCGAATCCGGCACCATTGTAAATAAAGAACGCCGAAGTCGATATCTGCGCTACTTTTGAAGGGCTTGGAGAAAACATGTGCGCATCACTGCCAAGAGGTACAATCGGGGAAATTTCCAACGTATTTCCTGCAATTGCAGTGGATACCTCATAGAGGGTAAACGTGCTTACGCAGACAATCGGTTTTTCACCCTCTGGTGCCGAGTAAAGCGATTGTTTTTGAACCATCAATACCCATGCGGCACCCACCAGTAAAAACAGTATTCCCACCAACAGTAAACGCTTTTTACTCATCCAACTATCCTCGTACCTATTTTAGGATGATATTGTAATCCAAAGAGGATTAAGGATCACTCTCATGCATTTCATAAGCCCTTCATCTGCTGTGTGCTATAATCGCGAACTTTTATACTATAACAAGGACTCATAATGACAGGCATTCTGCTCATCGTGCAAATCGTACTCGTGGTGATGGTCGTCATCGCTGTACTCTTACAAAAAAGCTCTAGCATTGGATTGGGCGCGTACAGCGGCTCTAACGAATCCGTATTTGGAGCAAAAGGACCGGCGAGTTTTTTAGCCAAAGTTACTTTTTTCCTCGGATTTATATTTGTTGTTAATACTCTTGCTTTGGGCTATCTTTACGCTCAGCAAAAAAATGCGTCTGTGGTTGATTCTATGTTGGACAAAACCAACATCAGCGCACCAACCATCAATGTCGTTAACGACGTCAACATCACTAAATAAACGAAAGGGTCCTTTATGTTAAACGAAATCTATCAATTTTGTGAAGACCAAATGCAGGGGGGCGCAGATCA
Source organism: Campylobacterota bacterium (assembly GCA_030836825.1). Taxonomy (GTDB): domain Bacteria; phylum Campylobacterota; class Campylobacteria; order Campylobacterales; family Sulfurimonadaceae; genus Sulfuricurvum. Next base: position 11,519 of record JAUPLR010000092.1, on the reverse strand, counting down.
CTTGCTCAGTGACTTTCGCACACTACGTACCGGACGCGTAACCACTAAAATGCTCGATAATATCCGTGTTGAAAGCTACGGCTCGATGATACCAATCGATCAAGCGGGAAGTGTTCTGGCAACCGATGCGACCACAATCACGATTTCCCCATGGGAAAAATCGATGTTGTCGGTGATTGAAAAATCGATTATGAAAGCGGATATCGGGGTTAACCCGAACAATAACGGCACAGAAATCAAACTTTTCTTTCCTCCGATGACCGTAGATCAGCGTCAAGATACGGCTAAAAAAGCGAAAACGATGGCAGAAAATGCCAAAGTTGCTGTTCGTAATGACCGTAAAAAAGCCAATGACAAAATCAAAGCGCTCGAAAAAGACAAAGCAATCACCACCGATGAGTCAAAAGCCGCTCAAGACAAAGTACAAAAAATTACCGACAAATACATCGCAAAGATGGATGAATTGCTCAAGAACAAAGAGCAAGAAATTCTAACGGTATAGTTATGGACGTTAAATCTATCTATATGAAGGCCAATGCTCTTTTGGAGGGGCATTTCAAGCTAAGCTCAGGCAATCACTCTCGCTATTACCTCCAATCGGCAAAAGTGCTCGAAGATCCTAAAACAGCAAAACAGTTGGCGGATGCCCTTGCCGTGCAAATCAGCGAAAGCGGCCTAAAAATCGATACGGTATGCGCCCCTGCTCTTGGCGGTCTTATTGCCGGATTTGCACTCGCAACCGCATTGGATAAGCGCTCTATTTTCGCTGAACGTGTCAACGGTGAGATGCAAATACGCCGTGGATTTGAAATCAAATCGGGTGAACGTGTCCTCGTGTGTGAAGACATTATTACTACCGGCGGTTCAGCACTGGAAGCTGCGCACGCCATCGAAGCGCTTGGCGGGGAAGTGGTAGCCTTTGCCGCACTTGCCAATCGTGGATTTTGTAAACGCAATGGAAGTGCGCTGGATCGCAAGGAAAATTGTTCCCTGCCCGAAAACAAACCGCTTTTTGCCCTTGCGGATTTTGATTTTGAGATGTATGCTCCCGATAACTGCCCATTGTGCAAAGACGGATCCCAAGCGATTAAACCCGGATCACGAGGGAACTGATCCTAATTATAAATCGCATTTCAGCGCTTCAGACACAAGTCTGCTGGCGACCTCTTTTTTTCCATCTACGGTAACAGAAATAGGGAGTGTTCTAAGCTCTCTTTTTTCTTCCATACTGACAACCTTGACAACCACCTTCACCAGCGGAGCGTAGCTCAAAATGCTCTCACAGATTAGCCGTTTTTTTGCCAAATTATCCAGCGTTACAATAACGCTGACCGCTTCATGGATGTGCAGTTTGTCCAAGATCCCTATCTTGGACATATCGCCATAATACGCTTTTTCACCATCGGCAAGAGCCTCTTGAACATGCTTATAACTGTTATCCACAATGATGTATTTAACCTCTTCCAAACGAAGTGCTTTAACCACAAATTTTCCCACAATCCCGTATCCGCACACGATAATATGATTGTGGTATACCGAAAGGGCATTAAAGTCTTCCGTCATGCTTGTTTCTTTAAAAAACAATTCCGCAAGCGCGCTTACCTTTGAGAGGATAAACGGTGTCGCCACAATGGAGAGCACCGTTATCAAAACAAGCATTTGAACCAATTGGGGTTCTAAAATCTTGTTATTCCCCGCAAGGGCAAAAATAGCAAACGAAAATTCCCCTACTTGAGAAAGGGCAATGGCCGTCTTGAATGCTGTTTTTTCTTTGGAGTAAATACGAACTACCCCAAAAATAATGAGCGCTTTTATCAGCAAAATAACAATCAATAGCCCCAGTATTTCTCCGATATGCGCCGCAAAAAAAGCGACATCGATCTTCATCCCTACCGTCACAAAAAACGTTCCCAGAAGCAAATCTTTAAACGGTGCGATGTCCGACTCTACTTTGTTATGATAATGGGTTTCTGCAATAATCATCCCAGCGATAAAGGCTCCCAGCGAGTAGGTAAATCCAAAAGCATGCGCGCTCAACGACGCCCCGACAACAATCAAAAGGACGGAGCCCATAAACAGCTCTTCGACATTGCTGCTAGAGGAGAAATGAAGCAGCCACGTCATCACTTTCTTTCCCACGACGAACAGCAAGCTGACAACCACAATGGCACTCAATGTTGTTTGTAGCAATACTTGTCCGATGTTATCCGTGCTGGTGCTCAAGAATCCAATCAAAATCAAGATGGGGATAACCGCTAAATCTTGATAGATTAAAATTCCCATGGAACGCTGTCCGTACGGGCGGGTTATCTCCTTGCTCGTTTTCATGTAGCTTAACACCACTGCCGTAGAGGAGAGAGAAAGAGACATGGAGATGATTATCGATGTTGCAAAATCAAAATGGAACAGACCATAACACGCGCCAAAGATGACCGCTGCCGTCAAAGTCGTCTGTAAAAATCCATTAAAAAATACGTCGATTTTCATCGTGGCTAATCGGCGAAGCGAAACTTCAAGCCCAATGGTAAACATCAAAAAGACCACGCCAAACTCAGCAATCGTAGCAAGGGTATCCGAGTCCGTCATATGACGCAGATCAAAGCTGTACGCAACCACGGTACCCGTCATAATGTAGCCGATAATTTGGGAAACTCCCAAGCGTTTTAAAATAAGATTAACAACAATCGAAATCCCCAGCGCAATCGTAAGATAATAAAGAGCCGATTCCATTAATATTTTCCTTTTTATAAGCCTTAACAGTATATAATGGCTTACTTAAAATACGGCTTCTTAAAGTCGTTATGTGTGGCTGTTTGCCCTATTTTCACCCAAAATTTTGATCCATAACCCAAAGGAATACCTCATGACCAAGTATATTTTTGTAACCGGCGGCGTCCTGAGTTCTCTTGGAAAAGGAATCACCGCTGCAAGCATCGGTGCATTGCTGACCCACGCGGGTAAAAATGTAGGAATGCTCAAAATCGATCCGTACATCAACGTCGATCCCGGCACCATGAGCCCGTTGGAGCACGGTGAAGTTTTCGTAACCAAAGACGGCGCTGAAACCGATTTGGACGTAGGGAATTATGAGCGCTTTTTGGATGCCTCTTTTTTACGCACGAGCAATTTCACAACCGGTCAGGTTTACAGCAGTGTTATCGAGCGTGAACGTGCAGGCGGATACCTCGGACAAACCATCCAAGTCGTACCGCACATCGTAGGCGAAATCGTCGACCGTATCAAAAAAGCGGGCGAGGGACATGAAATTCTCGTCGTGGAACTGGGCGGTACCGTCGGAGACATCGAGGGGTTGCCCTTTATGGAAGCGATCCGTATGATGAAACATGACGACGAGGTAGAGGGGACGTTCTTCGTCCACGTAACCCTCATCCCGTTTATCAAAGCAGCCGGGGAGCACAAAAGCAAACCCACACAGCACTCCGTCCAAGAACTGCGCCGTATCGGTATCACGCCGCAAATGATTATCGCCCGAAGCGAAGAGCAGCTGCCTAAAACTTTCAAGAAAAAATTGGCGCTTAGCTGCGACGTTTCTGCTGACAGCATCATCGAAGCGCTTGACGCCTCAACGATCTATGCGATACCGCTTACTTTTTTACACCAAAATATTCTAGCACCGATCGCAAAAGAGCTGGGATTGGGCGAGCTCAAACCGGATATGGAACAGTGGGACTCTTTGGTTAAAAAAATCGTTTCCCCTAAATACCGAGTCACTATCGGTTTTGTCGGCAAATACCTCGAACTCAAAGAATCCTACAAATCGCTCATCGAATCACTGATCCATTCGGGTGCCCATCTTGATACGCGTGTCAATATCAATTGGATTGACAGTGAAAAAATCGAAGAGCAAGGGGCAGAGGTTTTCTTGCGCGATTGTGACTCGGTTCTTGTCGCCGGTGGATTTGGAAACCGCGGGATTGAGGGTAAAATCCAAGCCATCCGTTATGCGCGTGAAAATCGCGTTCCGTATTTGGGGATTTGTTTGGGAATGCAGCTCTCGCTTGTGGAATATGCCCGCAATGTTTTAGGATTTACCGACGCCAACTCCATCGAGTTTAATCCGCAGACCACCCATCCGATGATCTATCTGATCGATAATTTTATCGACCAATCAGGTCAAAAGCAGCTGAGAACCCACCGCTCACCGATGGGCGGAACCATGCGCTTGGGCGAATATCCGTGTGAGACCAAAGAGGGGTCCCATTTGCGCGCTGCCTACCATGGCGAAAAACTTATTTTTGAGCGTCATCGTCACCGTTATGAAGCCAACCCTACCTATCGTGATGATTTAGAACGTGCAGGCATGATTATCACAGGCGAGTCCGATGGTCTGATTGAAGCGGTTGAAATCCCGAGTCATCCATGGTTCTTGGGTGTGCAGTTTCATCCTGAATTCACTTCACGTTTACAGACACCTAATGCTACGATTCTCGCATTTGTGAAGGCTACCTTTGAGCAAACCAATCCTGCTTGAGGTACCGCAGCTCAGCCACGAGAACTTAAATACTCTTCTCTCGAGGCGCATAAACACTCAAAGCGAAAAACTCTCCGACATTCCTCATCCCAGTCTTCTAAAAGATGCCCTAAAAGCCGCCAAACGCATTGCCGACGCTATCCGTAATGGTGAAAAAATAGCCCTCGTAGGGGATTATGACGTCGATGGGGTGACCTCTACCGCGATTGTTAAACGGTTTTTCGACCTCATCCCCTATCCTCTGGTTACCACGATCCCCAACCGTTTTACCGATGGGTATGGGGTTTCCAAGGGAGTGCTGGAGCGTATCGATGCCCATGTCGTATTTACCGTGGACAATGGAATCAATGCTATCGAAGCCGCTCAAGTCTGCAAAACCAGAGGAATCGATCTCATCATCACCGATCACCATACCCCAAGCGACATTCTCCCCGACGCCTATGCCATCGTCAATCCAAAACAGCGCGATTGCCCCTATCCGTTTAAAGATATCTGCGGGGCTCAAGTAGGATGGCTCTTGATGGGTCTAATCAAACAGGAACTTGATCTAACCATCGACATGCGCCAATTTTTCCCCTTTCTGGCGCTTGCCATTATCGCCGACGTCATGCCGCTGGTGGGAATCAATCGTGCTATCGTCAAAACAGGTTTGGAGATGATGAACACCTCTTCTCTTCCTCCGTTTGTTATCATCCGCGACATACTCAATCATTCTGCCATCTCCTCTGAGGACATCGGATTTCAAATCGCTCCGCGTATCAACAGTGCCGGACGCCTCGAAGATGCCTCCATCGCATTGGAATTTTTGACCGCTAAAACCACCGAAAAAGCGTACCACCAATTTGACCTGCTCACGGCGCTCAATGCGTTACGCAAAGAGATCGAAGCAGACACAACAGCACGCGCCATGGGAGAAGTGAGCACGAACGATAACGTCATCGTCGTTGCAGGTGAAAACTGGAACGAAGGAGTAGTCGGTATCGTCGCATCACGCCTCGTCAACCATTTTCAAAAACCCGCCATCGTTTTGAGTATTCACAACGGCATTGCCAAGGGATCAGGGCGCAGTATCGGCAACGTTGATTTGTATACCCTTATCAAGTCCCAAGAACATTTACTGGCAAAATTCGGCGGGCACAAGATGGCGGCAGGGCTTTCTATGGAATTGGGGCATGTCGAGCAATTTCGCATTCTCATCAACGAAGCGGCACAAAAACTGCATCCTGATGATTTTATTCCTCAAAGTGACATACTCGGAGAACTTGAATGTGAATCGATTAATTTCGAGCTGTTGAAACTGCTTCAAAAATTTGAGCCCTATGGTGAGGGCAATCCCCGTCCTCGGTTTTTACTGCGGGATGCACACGTTGTCCAAATCAAACTCTTTGGAAGTGATAAATCCCATAGCCGACTGGAACTTCGCCCGATCCAAACGCTTTCTAAAACGATTGAATTGATTGCTTTTCGCAGAGTACTGGAATGTCCCGACAACAAACAACTCAGCTGCAGCTACACGGTCAATAAAAATGAATTTAATGGTAAAGTTTCCATGCAGTTAATGCTGGAGAGGTTATTTTAATGGATACTTTTTACATCGAATTTCGAGATCCCCTTTTTGGCGTTATCCTTTTTTTCCTCCTGCTGTTTGTTCTGTCCTTTTTGAGCTATTGGAGCGGACGCTACAAGACATCCAAAGCCCATCGTTCCCTCGAGTCTTTTTTAGGAAAGTTCGATGAGACAAATGATCCAACCCCTATTGCTTCTCAAATACATAACAATAGCCTCAACAATGAATCGTGGCTTTTGCTCGCGCACAGTTTTGACTTACAGGGGAATTTTGAAAAAAGCGTAGAAATCTACCTCGCTGTTCTCTCTAAATACAGCGATCCCTTGTTTCAAAAAGAGGTGCTCTTGCTCTTGGGGAAAACTTATTTCAAAGCCGGTTTTCTTGAGAGGGCACGCGTGAGTTTCGTCCAAGTCCTCCAAAACCATCCACGGACGCCAACGGCTTTACACTACCTCATCTTGGTCTACGAGCAGCTTCAACAGTTTGATAAAGCATTGGAAGTGAGCGAATCATTGCTTGAACTACAGCCACATTCACGCCCGGTACAAACCTATTTGAAATGCCGGCTCATCCTCGTCAATCCAAAACTTAGCATTGATGAACGATGCGAACAACTCTCCTCCATCTATAAAGAAACCCTCAGTATGGGTTATTTAATTTTTGAGTATCTCTTTATCCATAAAAGCGCACTGGCGTGGGAAATGTTCGATCACGGCTTGGCAAATCGCCTAAGTGACATTTTGTGGAGACTGAGCGAAGAGAAAGTCGATTTAGCTATAATTTCACAAAATGGTTACCTGCGAGAACTGTTCACGGCAAGAGGCGCCCTGGCATTGGCGCAAAACAGTTCCGTATTCGAACTTGACACCCTCATAGCATTACGCAAATGCGGTGTGAGCAGGGCAACGTTGCAATTTGAATACGCGTGCGGTGAGTGCAAGCAGATCTCTTTTATCCCGTTTCACCGATGCCCGCATTGCCATACGATTGATACCGTCAGTCCGATTTTAACCCTATCCAAGGAACATTTTGAAGAAAATAACTCCTTTCAGTAATAAAAAAATTTAAACAAGGATTGGCCACCAATGGATGATTTACAAACCCTGCAAGAACAATTAGGGTATCAGTTTCAAAAAAAAGAGCTCCTTATTGAAGCGCTGACGCATAAAAGCTACAAACAGCCCTACAATAATGAGCGCCTTGAATTTCTAGGCGATGCCGTTCTCGATCTGATCGTCGGAGAATATCTGTATAAAAAGTTCACCCATTTTGAGGAGGGAAATCTCTCTAAGATGCGCGCGTCTTTGGTTAATGAGGGAGGATTTACCCGCCTTGCCCTTTATTTAAATTTGGGTGAATACATCTATTTGTCCAATGCCGAAGAAAACAACAGCGGGCGTACCAAAAGCTCCTTGCTCTCCAATGCGTTTGAAGCGTTGATGGGGGCTATCTATCTTGAGACAGGGTTGGATACCGTACGTAGAATCACGATCGACTTGCTGGAAAAAGTCCATCCGGACATCTCTCTGGATTCCCTTTTCAAAGACTACAAAACATCGCTGCAAGAGCTCACTCAAGCTCATTATGGGATTACCCCCGATTACCAACTCGTTGCGGCGCATGGTCCCGATCATAAAAAAGAGTTCGAAATCGCTGCATTCATCGATGGAAAGCGCTATGCCTCAGCTGTTGGAAAAAGTAAAAAACAAGCCCAGCAAGAAGCCGCAAAAATTGCCTTGGAGATTTTAACAAAGGAGCTTAAATGAACCGTTTTGGTGAACGCTTCACGATGACCACTTATGGTGAATCCCACGGTAAGGCCATCGGATGTGTGCTCGATGGTGTCCCCGCAGGGCTTGAAATAGACGAAGCCTATATCCAAAGCGAACTCGACCGTCGCCGTCCGGGACAAAATGAATTCGCGACCGCACGCAAAGAGTCCGACAGCGTCGAAATTCTCAGCGGTGTGTTCGAGGGATTAAGCACCGGAACGCCTATCATGATGGTCATCTATAACACCGACCAAAAAAGCGGCGATTATTCCAATGTCAAAGACATCTTTCGCCCCGGGCATGCCGATTTCACCTATTTTCACAAATTCGGACTGCGCGATTACCGAGGCGGCGGGCGCTCCAGTGCACGTGAAACTGCGGCACGCGTAGCGGGAGGGGCTGTGGCAAAACTCATGCTCTCAAAAATCGGCATTACTTTTTACAGCGGTATCAGTGCCATTTATGGGATTGAGGCAAAAGAGCTTGATTTCTCCTATCCAGCCAGCAGCCCGATTTATGCGCTAGACCCAAGCGTTGAAGAAGCGCAAAAAGCAGCCATTTTAGACGCCAAAAATCGCCATGATTCCGTTGGAGGAGTGGCCACACTCAAAATTTCAGGCTTGCCCATCGGCTTGGGTGAAGGGCTGTATTACAAACTCGATGCAGTTCTCGCAAGTGCGCTGATGGGGATCAATGCCGTCAAAGCGGTCGAAATCGGGGACGGTATTCACAGTGCACAGGTGTTAGCATCCCAAAACAATGATCCCATCACTGCAAATGGCTTTAAAAGCAACCACTCCGGCGGAATTCTAGGCGGGATGAGCAATGGTGATGACGTGCTGTGCAAAGTACACTTCAAACCGACCCCCTCCATCTTCATCGATCAAGAGAGTATCAATACCTCTGGCGAAAATGTTCATCTAGCCCTCAAAGGGCGTCATGACCCCTGTGTTGCGATACGCGGTTCGGTTGTGGTTGAATCTATGGCGGCGCTTGTCATTGCCGACATGACGCTGCTCAATATGGGACGCACCATGGATGGCATAAAAGGCTACTACGCTTAAGATTTTTTTCGCTACTATTGACGATCTTTATTCCAGTAAGGTTTCACTATGAGCGAAAAAGAAAAGTCCTATCTTCTTGATACTTCCGTTATTCTCGACGACCACACCAATATTTTACGCATCAGTCAAGACAACTCAAACGCCGTTGTTATAACCAATATTGTTCTATCGGAACTTAACAGCAAAAAAGAGGACATGCGATCCGAGGCCGGCTTTCAGGCCCGAGAGTTTTTTCGTCTTGCCGATGCGTCCGTGGGTGAGCCCATTGCCGCAGTAGAGCTTCCCGCGTGTATCTTGGATCAAATTGACCCAAAGCAGTGTGTCAGCGATCGTTATTATCGCCTTTCCCTCAAATTTGATCACTCCCTCTTAAGCGATGAGGAAATGACGATCGATTTTTACCTCATCCATCGTGACAAATATCGCGTTTCCAATACTTTCTCAGAGTCAAAAGGGCTTAACGATGCGATGATCGGTGAAATCGCCCACGACTATGATCTCACCCTCGTTACCAACGATATGTCATTTCGTATCGCCGCTGAAATTCGCGGTATTCCCACCCAAAGTATCCGAAACAGCAGTGTCGAAGCTCCCGAAGATATTGATTTTTCTTCCTCTTATACCTATATTGGAACCCCTGAATTTCCTGAGGGCGAGCACCACAATTTTGAGCAATACACTTTTATTGAACAAGCCATCAGCACCACCCAAGAAACGTATGAAACCGGAATACAAAAATACGCTCTCAGCTCGAATGGGCAGCTTGAATGGTGTGATTTCGATCGACGTTTCGGAGAACATTACGACGAAAATCTGGTTCGCCCCATGAACATAGAGCAAAAATTTTATTTCACCATGATGACCCATCCACAAAATTTTGTCACGGTGGTTGCAGGTTCCACGGGGTCTGGAAAAACACTCGTAGCCCTGCAAGCGGGACTGGAGCTTGTCGAAGAGGGGATTGTAGAGGGAATCATCTATGCGCGCAATACCGTCACCTCAAATGACCAACAATCCGAACTGGGCTTTAGAAAAGGGGATGAAGAGCAAAAGCTGGGCTATTTTATGTACCCTCTCTATGCTGCTATAAACTTTACCATAGAACATCAAAACAAACATTCCATCGATGCGCGCGTCGAGTTTACGGGCACCACTAACTCTACCAAACGGGAAAATGCAACTGAGCTGTTTATGAAAAAATACAACATCGAAGCCATGGACATCGCGCACATGCGTGGAACCACCATCTCTCGCAAATTCGTTATTATCGACGAAGCCCAAAACATGACCAATGCTACACTCAAGCTTATTGGAACACGCATGGGTGAGGAGACACGTCTGGTGGTCATGGGAGATCCAGGACAAATTGATCACCCGTTCCTCTCAAAACGCCGCAACGCACTTGTAAGCTTGCTCAATAAAGCACAGCACTGCGATTTTATAGCGGGCATGCAGCTACGCCATACCATACGCAGTAATGTGGCTAATTGGTTTGATAAGAATTTCTAGTTTTTGATATTTATCTTTCAAACATCCAAAAAAGCACGTAAGCGTGCAAGGGGCACACCGCCCAGGTGAACCCAGTGTTAACGTAGCCAATGGGGACGAGTTCCCATGGCGTATCACATATTAGATAGGTAAAACGCGAATTTTATTGGAAAGTTTTTCTTTGAGTGTGGATTCGATCGCGTACAACGTTCCCGTACTTGAACTCGCGCACCCGTTACATGCACCCAAATAGCGGATGTAAATGTCAATGTAGTCGGGTGAATCTTTAACGTCGATGATTTCAACGTTTCCGCCGTCCATAATAAGAAACTGACGAATACTATCATCAATAGTTGCATCAATGGCTTTGATTTTCTGTACCAACGTCATGTTTTCAAAATCACCTGCACCGCCTGCATCCGCTGCATTTTGCATTTTTTCCATGTCCATTTCGTGACGTACGGTTGCCAAAATATCAACAAGATAATATTCACGTGCTTCATGACCGCCTGGCTTAATACACGATTTACAAAAACCGCCTGCTTTGGTGTAGTCTGTGACTTGCTCAACGGTCTTGAGGTCATTGAGTTTGATGACTTCACGAAGTGTCCCCAAGCTGATACGGGCACATTCACACACGATGATCTCATCTTCAAAACTGGTTGCATCAACGCCCAAGTATAATCCCGCTGCCTTTTTGATAACGTCATACGCCATAACCGAACAGTGCATTTTTTGTGGTGGAACGGCTGGAGTCTCGGGATCATCACGCAACGCCATTTCGACGTCAATATTCGTAATCTTGACCGCTTCTTGCACTGTTTTACCGATACAAAGCTCTGCCATCATGTCTGAACTTGCGATTGCCGTACCGCAACCAAAACTTTTGAATTTTGAATTAACGATGGTATCGTTGGAGGGATCAACTTCCCAGTACAAACGGACTGCATCTCCGCAGCTCTCCGCGCCGAAATCGGCAACAATCAATTTGTGACCGCTAGCATCGCACTGCTCTTGGGTGATTTCACCCTGATTGGTCGGATTGTTCATCAACGTCGTTACTTTATTGGAGTACTGATCCCAAAGAGATCCGCTTAATAAATCATTTTTTGCCATAATAGAATCCTTTAGTGATG
>JAUPLR010000008.1 GCA_030836825.1 Campylobacterota bacterium | reverse complement strand
CTACGCATAACATCGACCGTGACAGCACTGCCTGCATCCACAATAACACCGTCAGATATTGCTTCACACACCATCATCCGATCAATTCCCATTGTAGGGTAATACTTATCCAAGTCAACAAGCGTTGCACAATTGTGCCAGTTTTGGAAAGTTTCAAATCTTTTGGAGAGGACGCTATTGACGCTGATATACCATACTTCCCCCATGAGTAATTCGGGTTTAAATTCAGACAGTATCATTTTTTGGCATATAGCATTTTCATAAATATCTACCGTTGTATTGCCTATGTCACATAAAATTATTTTTTTCATTTTAACCTTCCTAAAATATCCAATGCAGCCACATCAAATTTTGAAAACGCAAACCATTTTTTGCCCAAATCTTTGAGACTTGCTCCAATATGATACACCTCTGTGTTATCTAAGAGTAAAAATCTATCATGGGAAGAATCAAACTTTTTTAGCTCTATTTTCGGATATTGTGCATTGTGTTTTTTCAGATCGAGTTCGAGCTGTTTTGTGATATTTTTGGTGTAAATCGTCGCTTTTACCTTAGCATCTCGTTTGGACAATAAGGTTAAAACGTTTTCATCAATATAGTTGTCGATCAACACGATACTCTCTTTGGCACTTTTGATGAGATCCGATACAAAAACATACGCATCGTACACTTGCCCATCGTAAAAGATACCTTGTTTTGGTTTGATGGATTTGTCTTCGATGGCATTGAGTATCGCTTCTATTTTATCATCTGTTTTGAACTGTTTTTGCTCCAACGAGTCAAGTCTTTGAAATATCAGCGCATTATTTGAGATAAATTTTCTCATTTCTACAAAAGCTCTCATAATTTTTATATTTATTTCAATAGCAATTTTGTTTGTCAATACACCCGATATGCTTGCTACCCCTTGCTCAGTAAATACATAAGGCAAACTACCGCCAAGATACTGTTTTGAAGGTATCGCATTTTGCGATACCATAATCTCAACCTCATTATCGTTTAGTTGAAACATAAAATCATCAGGGAATCTATCACTATTTCTTTTTACTTGTTCTCTTAATCTTATAGGCTTAACGCCATATAACTCAGCTAAATCTCTATCCAACATCACTTGTAATCCGCGAATGGTGTAGATTTTGGTTTTGATGCTGTCGTCGATGGAGGCGGTGACTTCGTTCATCTGTGATTCCTAAAATTTTGCTTCATTGTACCCCGTCGCTCAAAAATGGGGAAAAATATGGCAGGGTGAAACATAATCATAAAATAAAACTTTGGAATTTCAAGGCGCGGTTTCGGATTTCGGAGAGACTTATCATTGGGCTGCTTTCATCATTATTTTTTGTCTATTATACAAGATATAACACAAAATTATTTCGTTTCCTTCCCCATTGGATGGCATTTTAATACCGTCTCATGCAAATTATGTTTTTGCACATGAGTATATATTTGGGTCGTCAACAAGGAGGAATGCCCTAAAAGCTCTTGCACTACCCTCAAGTCAGCACCCCCTAATATCAGTCCTGTGGCATAAGAATGGCGCAAGGTATGCGGAGAGGTATCTAAGTATTTTTGACAAATTTTATACGTAGAAATACGACTCAAAGGCTCTCCTCGATAGTTAATCCACAGCGAGTTATGACGAAAGGGTTTTGCCTCTTGGTAAACACGAAGAGCCCTTAGGGCCTCTTGCGCTATTGGAATGTAACGTTCTTTATCCCCTTTACCATGACGCACCCGTAGCCATTGTTCTTGTATGTCTTCTTCTCTTGCGTCCAAACACTCGCTTACGCGTGTTCCCGTTGCGTACATGAAAACAATCAACGCATAATCCCGCATCCCTATCCAAGTACTTCTATCAATCAAATTTAATGAAGTCATGATCGATTCATAAGGGAGATATTTGGGAAGCGCTTTAGGTATTTTTGAGAGGGAGAACTTTGACAGAGCAGAGTCGTATTGATGACGATGGCAAAAATCTAAAAATGAGTTGAGTGCCGAAAGTTTTCGATTGAGGGTTCGTTTATTGTCAATGAATGAGAGAGTTTGAAATATCAACGCCGAATCCAAATCGATCAATGGTTTCATCGACGTTGTTTCGATTTCGCAGAGATCACTGCGATAGGCACTTACCGTCTTAGGACTCAACGCTCTAATGACCGTTATGTACTCTAAAAAGGCTTCTAGCTCTTTGGACATTATTTAATGGAAATATACCGATCATCAAAATAAAATCGATCATTGCCTACAAAAACAGGATCATGCTTCATATCAACATCATAAACATCATAGGAGAGGAGATTTTTAGTCAATGCAATCATGTATCCTTCTTGCTCTAAAACGTAAACCCGATCATTTTGGACACTGATTCCTACAAAATGGGCAAATGGGAATTTTTGTTTCCCTTTGTACTGCAAAGTGGGGCTTAGCGCCACTACTTCGCCTTGCTTTGTTGTTAACCAAATTCCCTCAGAGGTATAAGCAATATCGCGTACTTCGTATTTTTCACGCTCTTCTTTTCCTGAAAGCGACAATACACCATTTCCCGTTGCGGCAACCATATTATTTTCGATAACATTGAGATACGTTATATTATTGAAGTACTCCTCGGACCCGACAATAATTGAACGAAGGACTTGCTTATCCGTAGTATTGACAATCACGATTTTCCCATCGAGTCCTAAAAATAAAGCCAAATCTTTTAAGAAATAAGGATTTGCAATACGCGCATCAACAGCGATAGGAGCACTTGAACTCTCTTTAAAGGTTGTTTTTTTCGCCTGAAGGGAATACAACGCCATCTCATTATTACTAAACAGTATGGCAACGGTATCGTCTTGAATACTTGCTGCGGCAACGGTTCTGTTCAACTCCAACAACACGCGGTCACCCGTCCCGTTTTCCGGTAAAAGCTCAAGACTGTTCGCTGGATTTTGAGTGATAACCCAACCGCCGCTAACATTGATTAAGCGATTATCCGTTGATATGGCAAGTGATTTCTCACCCTCTTTGGTCACAATATGACCATTTGCAAGCAATGCCGCAGATTGTGAAATTTGCTCAATAGAAGCCGAAAGTCGTCCCGATGTTCTCCAATCGCCTTTTACATTTTTTGGACTAAAGACCTCTTTATGAGAACACCCGACCAACAGCAGGGCGCTGCAAAGTATTAATCCAGAAACTATGGAATTCATTGCTTAACTCCATAGTGACTCAACATTTGCGCGGCAGGATACATCGTAGAATCTTCTTTGATCAACGCCAATTGATTTTGTGCGGATTTTATATCACCTTTTTGTATCAACATAACCGCAGTTTCTAATAATGCCAGATCTTGGTACATTCCACCCTGCTTTTTTGTGTAGTTTTCCAAAGCGGTGTAATCCGCTCTCAAAACGGCAGTTTCATAGGCCGCCATATCTGCAATTTCCGGTGATTGCGATTTTTGAAGCAATTCTAATGCTTTGATATCACTCTCTTTAGCCGCTTTGAATAACGTATACAGCTCGTACAGTTTATCGTTATTGTTTTCCAGCGTATTGAGTGCGCTCTTATCCGAAGGATTTGACAACAAAACGTTCAAAGCGACATTTGAATTTTCTATTCTTGCATCCTCATATGCCTGATACGCAATCACACCGCCAGCAATAAGCAACAATGAAATAACGGACGCCATCAACGGTTTTTGATATTTTTTGACAAAACGCTCTGTGCGCAGCGCACTTTCAAATAATTTTTCTTCAGAGTTTAATTCATCTTTTAGTGTCTGAATATTTTCTTTGATGCTCATATAGGTTCCTGTAAGTTGTGTTAAAGATATAATAATAACCCAGAGATTGTTAAAGTTTAGTAAACCCATATTTTCGCTACAATTAAGTTCTTAAAATTATGAGCAAAGGTTCAGCAGTGAAAATAGACGAAAATCTTTTACAGCGTTTAGAAAAACTTTCCTATTTACAAATTCCACAAGAGCACAGAGAGGAGATGATCGGGCAATTAAGTGAGATTGTCTCCTTTGTCGATAATCTGTCAGAACTCTCTACTGAGGGTATTAGCCCGACGTTCACTATGAGTGATGCATCAACGCGTTTACGTGAGGATAATGGAAGCGTAAACCGACGTATCAATGACGACATATTAAATAATGCTCCCAGATCAAAGGATCATTTTTTTATTGTTCCAAAAATTATTGAGTGATCTGTATGTCGGTCGTTTATGGGATTAAAAACAAAGAAAACCTACTTATTAAACGTCCCGTGATACAATACAAGTCAGACGTTATTGTCGGTTTCGATTTATCTAACTATGAAGGAATTTTTCAACCATGAGCCAAGCACTGGATATCCACAAACTTCTTAAAAGCGTCGTTGCCTATAAATCGTCCGACTTACACCTCGTAAGCCGTTCGGAGCCGCAGATTCGTATCGATGGTCGACTGGTTGCTCTTAACCTTCCGGTACTGGATGGAAAGCAGATTGAAGAGATGGCCTATTCTCTTTTGACAGAAAAGCAAAAAAAAGCATTTGAAGAGCATAACGAGCTTGATTTCTCGATCGTTATCCCTGATGTTGGTCGTTTTCGTGCGAACTACTACAAAACGATGGACGAAATTGCGTGTGCTTTTCGTATCATTCCCGTCATCATCCCCTCGCTGGACGATTTGAATGCTAAAAAAATATTCAAAGAGCTCATTAAGCGCGAAAAAGGGCTTATTCTTGTAACCGGACCAACGGGTAGCGGTAAATCAACGACACTCGCGGCCATGCTCAACGAAGTGAATCTCAATGAAGCACGTCACATCATTACAGTAGAAGATCCTGTCGAGTTTGTTCATAGCAATAAAAAGTCTCTTTTTTCACAAAGGAATGTGGGTACCGATACCGCAAGCTTCGCTGCTGCCCTCAAATTTGCCTTGCGTCAAGATCCGGACGTCATTTTGATCGGGGAGATGCGTGACCGTGAAACGATTACAGCAGCTTTGACTGCGGCAGAAACAGGACATTTAGTCTTTGGTACCTTGCATACCAACTCTGCGCCTAGTACGATCAACCGTATTATTGACGTTTTCAGTGGGGATGAACAGCCGCAAGTGCGCGCGCAACTCTCCACATCACTCGTTGCGGTTATTTCACAAGCACTCCTTCCTAAAATCGGGGGAGGTCGTATCGCTGCACAGGAGGTTATGATTACCAATCCGGCCATTTCAAATTTGATTCGTGAGGACAAAGTACACCAGATTTATTCGCAAATGCAGCTCAATCAAACATCAACGGGCATGACAACACAGACCCAAGAGCTTGTAGAATTTTTACGTAAGAAGCTGGTTAGCAAGGATACCGCGATCCAATATTCAAACAAACCGGATGAACTGATACGGATTATTGAGTCAATGTAACCTTTCCCCTCTAAAAGGGGAAAGCGATTAATGAAGTAATTTATTAGGGATGCGCTTCTCTGAGGGTGTCCGCAATCAAAAATGCCAATTCAAGGGACTGATCGGCATTGAGTCTCGGATCACAATGCGTATGATAACGACTCTGCAAGCCATCTTCGGTAATTTCAAATGACCCACCCAAACATTCTGTCACATTTTTACCGGTCATTTCCAAGTGAACACCGCCGGCATAGGTCCCTTCCGATTTATGTACTTGGAAGAACTGCTTCATTTCTTTGAGAATGGCATCGACAGGACGTGTTTTATATCCGCCACTGCTGGTAATGGTATTTCCGTGCATCGGATCACAGCTCCAGAGGACTTTTTTACCTTCGCGTTGTATCGCTTGAATCAACTTAGGCATCCCCTCGCCTACCTTATCAGCACCCATACGAACGATGACATTGAGACGACCCGCCTCGTTGTTTGGATTGAGAACATCGCATAAACGTATTAAATCATCCGTATCCATTGAGGGACCTGCTTTTATCCCAATCGGATTTTGGATACCGCGCATAAACTCAACATGCGCACCCTCCAACTGACGCGTACGATCACCTATCCACAACATATGGGATGAAACATCATACCATTCGCCCGTTAATGAGTCTTGGCGGGTAAACGCCTCCTCGTATGGCAATAGCAATGCTTCATGTGACGTATAAAAATCCGTTTCACGAAGGGTGCGATAGGTATCCGATGTGATACCACACGCCGCCATAAAACGTAAAGAATTATCAATTTGGCGCGAAAGTTCGTCGTATTTTTTTGTCATCTCATTCTGACCTACAAAGCCAAGGTTCCATGCATGAACCTGATGCAAGTCCGCCAATCCACCCGAGGCAAAAGCACGTAGTAAATTTAACGTTGCCGCCGACTGATTATACGCTTGCACCATTCGTTGCGGATCAGGAATACGAGCATTTTCAGTAAATTCAACACCATTAATAATGTCTCCTCTATAACTTGGAAGCGTCATTCCGTTAATTGTTTCATTGTCCGATGAACGAGGTTTTGCAAATTGACCGCCCAAGCGTCCTACTTTGACAACAGGAACACCTCCTGCAAACGTCATAACAACGGCCATTTGCATCATCACTTTAAACGTATCACGGATATTATTCGCATGAAATTCCGAGAAACTTTCAGCGCAATCTCCGCCTTGCAATAAAAAAGCTTTTCCTTCGCACACATCCGCAAGACTTTTTTTCAAATTACGTGCTTCCCCAGCAAATACAAGCGGAGGGTAATTTCTTAAAAGAGATTCTACCTCTTCAAGATGTGCTTGATTTGGATAAGTAGGCTGCTGCTTTATTGGCATGTCTCTCCAGCTTGAACGACTCCAGTTACCCATACGATACTCTCCTTGCAATTACCATCAAAAATATAATTTATTATTGTGAAGGTGAATTCTATCGGATTATCCTAAAAATGGACTGATTTGCCCTTGCGAAAGCTCTATTTATGTTTTAAAAAGTATAATTGCGTAATTTCAAGAAATTTATAGTGCACGAAATACAGCATCCAAGCCAAAGAAGAGAGTCTATGGAATCAACTCAAATTCACCCATTTCTTTCCCTTTTTTGCAGGGAACTCTCTGTTCATTTAGAATCCGTTAGCGCCCAACAAAAGACCATAAGCCCCAGTGATTTTGCCGAAATGGTGTCGACGGCTACCAGAGAAATATTGGATGCATACCTCAGTGGTTCTATCGAATTACAAGAACATTATGCCTCAACGCGTGATGGATACAAAGAAATAGCAATTCGAAGCATTGAGTCTTTTGCCGAGAGCAATAGAACCATAGAAGGAATCACTCTTGAGCAGAGCGGGCTTTTAGGTTGCTCAGAAACGCAAAAATACATTGATTTTTCGGCCATCTCTGAAAAAATATGCGATTTACAATCTCATCTAGGGGATGAAGTTTCCCGCGCAAACAAAATGATACAAGAGTTGAACTCTCAAGTTCATGAGCTGGAATTAACAACAACACTGGATCCTTTAACCAAAGCTTTCAACAGACATGCATTGCAAAAACATTTTACGGAATTGTTGTCTAAAGATCGCTTTTCTCATGAAATGTTTATCTTGATGATCGATATTGATGCCTTTAAATCAATTAATGATAAATATGGGCACGTCGCCGGTGACAAAGTCCTAATATTTACGTCAAAATTACTCAAAAAAGCCCTTAGAGACGGAGACAAGCTTTACCGTTTTGGTGGCGAAGAATTTGTCATACTCCTCAACAGAACCGACTTAGAGGGCGCAACCCTTGTTGGTAATCGACTTTTGAATTTGTGCCGACAAAACAAACCTTTGTATCAAAATAAACAAATTAAAGTTACGTTAAGCATCGGATTAACGGCAATGCATGATGACGACACCCTTGATACGCTCATACATCGCTCGGATGTTGCACTCTATCGTGCTAAGAAATCCGGCAAAGACCGTTTAGAAATGGAGGTATAAGAGTTGAATTATTTTGACGTAGCCGTTGGCAGCATTGTATTACTATTGGGACTAAAAGGTCTTATGAATGGATTTTCAAAAGAACTGTTTGGTCTCATAGGGATAGTCGGAGGGCTCTTTGTAGCTTCTCGTATCGGTGGGACCATTGGGTCCTTTTTAAATGAGGCTGTGTTGCATTTCGAAACGGCTGCGGCTGTCAATCTTGTCGGTTTTGTTTTCACAGTGGGTATTTTTTGGCTATTGATGATTGCGCTAGGTGCCGGATTTAAACGCCTTAGCACGCTTAGCGGTTTGGGAGTACTCGACCAAATTCTGGGGTTTTTTGTGGGTGCAAGCAAATTTTTCTTCATCGTCTCTGTGATTGTGTACGCATTGTTTAGCGTAACGGCTATCAAAGAAAACTTTGGGGAGAAAATGAAAGACAGTATTTTCTTTGAACCGATGCTGGCGACCGGCAATTTTATTCTTCATATCGAAACGGGTAAAGTTACCGAACTCCTGAGCGATAATAATCAAAGCAAAACAGACGCGGACGAAGAAACATCAGGGAAGAAGAAATAGTCAATGGCTGCTCACACTGATTTTACACAACGTGGTGTTGAATACGACAATCTGCTAAGTGATTTTAAACAGCTCCTTCGTGACAATGGATTAAAATTCACCATACAGCGTGAGGTTATTTTGGAGATGCTTTACAACTGCGACGAGCATCTTACTCCCGAATCGCTGCATCACCTGATACAAGAGAAACATCCTGATCTTAATACGGGTATTGCAACGGTTTATCGAACCCTTTCGTTACTTGAAGATTCAGATATGGTTACCTCTCTGTCGTTTGGTGCGCAGGGTAAAAAATACGAATTGGGGGCAAAAGATCACCATGATCACATCATTTGTACCAAATGCGGTGCCATCAATGAATTTGTGGATGATGAGATAGAGACCAGACAAAAGAAAATAGCAGAAGAGTTAGGCTTTTTAATGCAAGAGCATTCCATGCAAATCTATGGCATCTGTCTACCATGCCAAACCAAAATGAAAAAATAAAGGGCACACCAGTGACTTTCGACAATCAATACGTTCAACAACGAATCGAAAAAGCCAATCAATTACGGGAGATAGGACTTGATCCCTATGCGAACAATTCCAAGCGCAATACTACCATTGAAAAATATCATAATGTGAATTCTGACCTTATGCAAAAAGAAGACAAACGTGATGAGCATCGCCATTATACGGTTGCAGGAAGAATCAAGCTTTTCCGTTTAATGGGAAAAGCCAGTTTTGTCAAAATCGAAGATGAAAGCGGAGTGCTCCAAATTTACGTGGCACGAGACAACCTTCCTGAAAATTTTTACAACGATGTGTTCAAAAAACTCATCGAAGTCGGGGATATTATCGAAGTCACCGGCTATCCGTTTGTAACACAGCAAGGCGAGCTTTCTTTGCATGCTCACGAATTAACACTTTTAACCAAAGCTATTTCGCCTCTTCCAGAAAAATTTCACGGTCTTCAAGACAAAGAGATGCGTTACCGTCAACGCTACCTTGATCTCATCATGAATTCTGAAGTACGCAAGACGTTTCATATTCGCAGCAAAGTGGTGAGCCTTACCCGCCGCTTCTTTGAAGATAAGGGATTTTTAGAGGTGGAAACCCCTATGATGCACCCTGTTGCCGGTGGTGCAAACGCTAAGCCGTTCATGACGCACCACAATGCTTTGGGTGTGGATCGTTTTTTACGTATTGCTCCTGAACTGTATCTCAAACGTCTGATCGTTGGTGGTTTTGAGGCGGTTTTTGAAATCAATCGAAATTTTCGTAATGAGGGGATGGATGCTACCCATAACCCTGAATTCACTTCGATCGAGTTTTATTGGGCCTTTAAAACCTATAAAGATTTAATTGCATTGACCAAAGAATATTTTGATTATTTGTTTGACCATCTCAATCTTCCGAAACGTCTTCCGTATGGCGAATTCGAAATTGATTTTGATCAGTTCACTGAGATAGAACTCATCAAAAGCTTGACACAAATCGGCGGAGTCCCCGAAACTGTCGTTAATAACAAGGAAGCCATACTGGATTACCTCAAATCTCGTAATCTCGAAACCAAACCTGCGATGAATTTGGGGCAGCTCCAAGGGGAATTGTTTGATGAGTTCGTCGAAGCCAAATTGATCAATCCAACGTTCATCACACACTATCCGGTTGAAATTTCACCCTTGGCACGTCGTAATGATGAACGTCCCGAACTCACCGATCGGTTTGAGCTCTTTATCGCAGGACGTGAGATTGCCAATGCCTTCAGCGAGCTAAACGATCCTGTCGATCAGCTTGAACGTTTTGAAGGCCAAATGGCGGCCAAAACGTGCGGTGATGACGAAGCACACGATATGGATGAAGATTTTGTTACCGCCCTCTCGTACGGTATGGCACCTACCGCCGGTCAAGGGATTGGGATTGATCGCCTGGTCATGATGCTCACCAATCAACACTCAATTCGGGATGTATTGCTCTTCCCTGCAATGAAACCGATACACCACAACCAACTTAACAACGGAGAAGAAGAATGAGTTTCCTAAAAGAATACGATAATGAAATCTACACACTGTGCGAACAAGAGCTAGAGCGTCAAAGTGACCATTTAGAGATGATCGCTTCTGAAAACTTTACGCTTCCAGCGGTTATGGAAGCAATGGGTAGTGTATTTACCAATAAATATGCAGAAGGATACCCAGCAAAACGTTATTATGGCGGATGCGAATACGCTGATGGCGTTGAGCAATTGGCAATTGACCGAGCATGCAAGCTGTTCGGATGTGATTTTGCAAACGTACAAGCACATTCAGGTTCATCCGCGAACAGTGCTGTATACGCTGCACTTCTACAAGCAGGTGATAAATTATTGGGTATGGATTTGAGCCATGGCGGTCACTTGACGCACGGTTCAAAGGTAAGTTTTTCAGGCAAAAATTACCATAGTTTTTCGTATGGCGTAGAGCTTGATGGCCGTATCAATTATGACCGTATTTTGGACATCGCAAAAATCGTTCAACCAAAGATTATCGTATGTGG
>JAUPLR010000091.1 GCA_030836825.1 Campylobacterota bacterium | reverse complement strand
TCAAACCGTCTGACCTACTTAGTTTTCAATGATCGCAAACTCAAACTCTAAACCTTAACTCAAGGCCTATCCAGCGTTTGTGGAGGAGAATTATAGACAAATTAAACTTAGATGTCAAGAGATATCTGAAGAAATTAGCAAGAAAGTGAAAAAAGTTTTCCAATACTTCCTCATATGTAATTATTTGTAACATTTTTACCCATTTTTGCCCCTTTTGGCTTTACGATGCGCTTTATTTGCAAACACATAGTTAATAAAAGTAATGTATAATTCCTGATATCAAAATTTACCTCTATAAGGAAAAAGCCATGGGTTTATATGATCGTGATTATGCACAGCAACGTGCGTTTGGTTACGAGAGCGCTTCAAAAAGCGAAGTGCAAATCGTTTCGTTTGTTAAAGAAACCTACAAATTGTTCGCGGCGTCTATGCTTGCGGGCGGTGTGGGCGCGTATGTAGGAATGCCGTTTGCCCCTGTTGTCGCAGCAAACTACTGGTGGTTTGCTATTCCGTGGATGCTGTTTGGTATGTTTGGTCTTCAAATGATCAAAAACAAGCCGGGCGTCAATATGATCGGATTGTTTGGATTTACCTTTGCAAGCGGTGTGATCATCACTCCGTTACTTGGTAATATTCTAAGCATGGCGGGCGGAGCGACCATTGTCGGAAATGCGTTTTTTATGACGGCGGCATTGTTTGGGGGGTTAAGTTTCTTTGCTATTAAAAGCGCGAAAGACTTTACGACCTGGACAAAGCCTCTCATGATTGCTTTTCTTATTATAATGGTTGTCTCGCTTGTGAATGTATTTGTTTTCAAAAGCCCCTTACTGTATGTAGCGATTCAGGGTCTGTTCTTGATCGTTATTAGTATTATGGTTTTGGTCGATACGCAAAACGTTATCCGTGGTGCATACGAAACGCCAATGGATGGCGCTATCGCTTTGTATTTGGATTTCTTTAATCTTTTCATCACATTGCTTCAAATCTTTGGAATTTTCGGTGGTCGTGACGAGTAATACTCTGCCCTCGGAACTCTTCCGAGTGGTGGATGCCAATCTCAACCGCCTCAAAGAAGGGATACGTGTGATTGAGGACATAGCACGCTATGTTCACAATGACACGCCTCGCTCAACCGCACTCAAAACACTCCGTCACCAATGCCATATTGAACCTCTCGAAGCACTCCTCGCCTCACGCGACAGCGTCAATGATGTTTTACGCCCAACCATGCAAAGTGAAATGAACCGAACCGATTTGCGCAGTATCTTGATCGCCAATTACAAAAGAGGGCAAGAGTCTTCACGGGTTTTGGAAGAGCTTTATAAAATTGTCGAACCTGCTTTGAGTGAACGATTTAAGCAGATTCGCTACGAACTCTACACACTGGAAAAAGAAAACCTTTTAGGGCTCGGTAACTAAGCTCATTGAAATCTAAGCGCATTGTCATTATCGGGGCGAGAGGAGTGAAACGTGCGCTTTTAAAAAAGCTAAATTAGTGACGACTTTCGTCTGTATCGCAATGGATATGAGATTCCACAAACTCATCCGAAACATGCAAATTGGAGCACGCGTTTAACAAACCGTACAACTCCATCTCTCTACCCGTCACATGCCGAACAATATTTCCTTGTCCGTCTATAAAGACAAATACCTCGTATTTATGTTCATTTTTTTTGGTATGCTGAGAAAAAATAACGTACTCGGCATTTTTAAGTTCCGGCATTTGATGGCATGAAGCGATGTATTTTTCACATTCTTTGTTGATTTTTTTGATCTCTAAAAACTCTGACTGTATTGCCTCTACGAGAACACTCTGCAATTTTGGCATCACATCTTTTAGATTATCATATTTTTCAATGTTGTGCATACGATACTCCTTTAAAAAATTACGGTTTGAATTTTTATCAGTATAGCACTTTTTATTTATGTTGAGATTATAAAATATCTCCATTACCCCATTACGTAATTTTTTGCTAAGCTGTTGTAAAATCTTCACACCAAATAAAGGAAAAGCATGGATCACAACGCAAATAATAAAGCTCTTTTCGATGCGGCAGACCAGTTTATCGCCATGGCTAACGCCCTGTCCAAAAACGATCGCTCAGGACTTGCTGGAACAGCTATACGCTACGCAGCCGCTCGCTACAGCGCTTTTGAAGCATCCCGCATGAGCCCCGATCTCAGCGCGGACAAGGCAAAGATGCGTGAGCTCTTTACTCAAGAGTTTGATAAAATGATGGAGATACACCTCGATGCCTACATCGATCATTTAGCGGCGCAGAAAATCCCTAAAGAGTAGGCACCCTGATGCCTTAAGGCACGAATCACGTCGTAGTAAACACGACTTCAAATTCCAAATAATCCAATGGATAACTTTCCATTAATCGTTTTGTCTGAGAAAAATCAAGGACTCTACGCCCCCCGCTCACGCCACTGCGCTTTATGTAATGAAACATCTCGCGCACCGCGTCAAACTCCAAAACATACCGAACAATCTCGAACTGTGCATCGAAATGACGATGTGCAATCTCAATCACATCCTCCGAAGATTTGAGAAGGGGAGAGAGTCCTGCCGTCTCGTAGAGGGTTTTGAAGGTTCCGGCGGTGAAGATACCAAAGGAGACAGGAGTGTTTAATCTCTGAATCGATTTAAAAACAGCATCAAGATCCTCTGCCCACTGTAATGCCGATGCTGAATAGAGCCGATCAAAAGTCATGGATGAAAGTTGCGTAAAGAGTTTTGGGTCATTGAAATCGCCTAAGATCAACTGGGTTTTTGGGGTGATGGGATGATGAGCGAGCATGGCTGCTGAAAAATCAACGCCTCTAAAGCTCTCTATTTCCCAATCGATACAGGAAAACAGAGTCCCGTTTCCGCATCCCAAATCAAGAACCTTGCGAGGCGCATCCGGTGTGTCCGCTATGAGTTTTTGCGCTACTTTGGCCTGAATGACGTTATACGTCCCGTATTGGGAAGCGTAGCGGGAGAACTCTTCGCGCACTCTCATGGAAGATTAATGACCAACGCGACGATGAAGAAGAGTAAGAGACACAACACGATTGCTGCGCCGCTAGGCAGTGAGAAGAAGAAAGAGGCACCCAGTCCGACGATAACGCTCACAAGCGCAATGGCAATCGAGAGCAGCATGGTTTTGAAGAAACCCAATCCAAAACGTATTGCCGCAACAGGAGGAATCACCATCAATGCCCCGATCAACAGTGTCCCTACCACGCGTATCGAAAGAGCGATGATAACCGCAATAACGCTCACCAGCATGAAGTTAAGCAGTGTCACTCGTACACCGCTGGCGCGTGCGACCTCTTCGTCAAAGGCAATAAAATAAAGCTCTTTGAAAAACAAAAGCAATAGTCCCATCCCCGCCGTTCCTACAATACTCATGATAATTAAATCTTCATTTGTCACGGAAAGGATAGAGCCGAACAAGTAGCTAAACAGCGATGCGTTAAAAGAACCGGCCAAAGAAACGATAATAATCGCCAGTGCCAAAGAGCCCGATAAAAAGATCGCCAATATCGAATCCGAATAGAGATGATGCACGCTTCGCAAGTATTCAATCATCCATGAGGCAATCAATGAGGCGATAATCGCCATCCACAACGGGTTGCTTCCGATCAATAGTCCCACTGAAACACCAACAAGGGAAACATGCGCCAACGTTTCGCTCAAAAGAGAATAACGGCGCAAGACGATAAAAGAACCGCTGATGGCCGCTAAAACAGCGATAATCAAACCTGCTGCAAAAGCACGCTGCATAAAGGGGTAACTAAACATCTCTATCATCAAAGCCCCTAGTGGTTGTGGCACATAACATGAGAAGGGTTGCCATACAATCGGCTGATCTCCTCACATCGTACCATCTCTTGAGGCGCTTGAGACACAAGCAGTGTCTGGTTTACAAAAAAGAGCTTGGAGATATCTTCCGCGATAACACCGACATCATGCGTAATAAATAAGATGCTGATCCCTCCGGTTTTGTGCAACGTGCGCAATAATTCATAAAAACGGTGTTGAGACTCTACGTCAACCCCCGTGTTCGGCTCATCTACGATTAATACTTCGGGATGGGAGGCAAGCGCGCGTGCGATCATTACCCGCTGGCGCTGCCCGCCTGAGAGATGGCCGATAAGACGATCACGCAGATCACTCACCCCCATTTGCTCCATCGATTCTTCGATAATCC
>JAUPLR010000090.1 GCA_030836825.1 Campylobacterota bacterium | reverse complement strand
TTACACGGGAGTAGAAGCGGGTATCGTACACCGTCCATGGATCGATTATGAGGAGCACAACGCATGGCATTACCGTTCATTCAACAAAGTTGTTCTTGAAGAAAAAGCAACTGCAACTGAATCGGGTGTTGACCTTGTTAACTCGGCGGACTTTGGTATCAATTTCCAAACCAAAACAGGGTTTTTCAGTTCTGAGATCGGTATCTTCAATGGTGAAGGCTATCATGGAGATAAAGTTGCCGGGAACCAAGAAAACAGCGCTGATATGTCTTTGGAATGGCGTTTGACAGGTCATATCTTGGGTGATGGTGCAAAAGTAGGTAAAAATGATCGCACCAAAGATACCTACTTGAATGTTTCAACTATGGGATTAATTTCTAAAAACCACAAAGACGACAATGCTACAATTGGTGATTCGGCAGAGTATGATCGTACTTTTTATGGCGCACATGCCGTGTACAATCAGCCGGCGTTCTTGATCGCGGCACAATATGTTATTGCAAAAGATGACGTAATCGATGCAACTAAGAATGATTCTGAATATGATTTATTCTCAATCAATTCCTAAATTCGCCCAAACACATATTGGACAATCATCGGACGTTAAGATGATTACAAAAAAGAGAGTAAAACACCTGCTGGTGTCAAAACGGTTTCGTATGAAGGTACCAAAAAGATAGCTGCTCTTGCGTATAAGTACAACAAGAATGTTAGCTTCATCGGTTCAGGAAAATGGATTGATGAAGAAAATTCTGCAGGCGTAGATAACGGTGTTTCTAAAGACGTTTATATGATGACGACTGAAATTAAATGGTAATCAACTAACTCCTCTCTTCCCGCATCCGCGGGAATTTCTTCTTCTTTTTTAAAATTTCGCTACAATCTTCTCACGATATTAAGTTAAAGCAGTTTTCATGGATAAAATAACATTGACCTTGGGTTTGGCGGGTTTACTGCTGCTGCTTGTTGTGTTGGTATCGATATACATAGGGAGCGCGCGCGCAAAAAAAGCAGTTGCCGCTAGCCATGAAGCGGTTGCAACGTTTGAGGAAACGTGCGCAGTGATTCATCAAAATACTTCGAGTAATGCTCAGATAAATGGTGCAGTGGACACGATTATAGAACACTACCCTCACATCGATGATTTTAGAGTGTACGGGGCATTGCTGCAGACGCTGTGCGTTCATCCCTCTACGGATTCAAAAGTGATTTTACGTTTCCAAAAAGCGCTCATCGCCGCAAATCCGAATGTAAAAGACCAGATAGAAAAAACGTTAAAGTTGGGATTGGCAGGGCGAAAGTAAAAGCCAAAGAGTTGCTTCTGGTTTTATTAAGCAATCAGTCGCTACAATTTTATTTTACTTCACATGCCGGCATAGCTCAGTTGGCTAGAGCAGCTGATTTGTAATCAGCAGGCCCGGGGTTCAAGTCCTCGTGCCGGCACCACGTTCAATAACCTCTAATTTATCCTCTTAAACCACATGGGTACATTTCTTTCAAAAATCTATTGCCAGTTTGTAATACCGTTTATCTTTAACCGCACATACGAGAGAATGTTTCCTTAATTAAGTTTGGTATAAGTGCTCACCGATGAGGTAGCAGCTTTTATTTGAGGACATGGAGGCTTATAAATATAATTGATGGAGTGAATCCAAATCTAAACCGTGCTATAATTTTCTTGATAAAATAATCAAAGGGGATGTTATGACAATGACAATCACCGTTAATGATAGCATTGCCGATAAGGTAATCATGTTTTTAAACTCTCTCCCTAAAGAATCGGTCACAGTTGAGCCATCCCGGCCGTGGTATGCCGATGAGGTGAAAAGCCGTGCTGATGAATACCTATCAGGGAAGATGGAGACAGTACCGCATAATGAAATGTGGGAACGTATTGAGAGACAGATAGGGGCGTGAAAGTTATTTATAGCCCACGCTTTGAGCGTGAAGCAATGATAGCTTATGAATTTATCGCCAAAGACAAACGCAAAGCTGCCAGAGAGTTCTTAGCAAAAATAAAAATTCACATCGAGACGCTAACCGATCATCCCAGTAAAGGTAGATTGAACGACGACGGCAATCGAGAGCTAATACACAGGGGCTATACTATCCCTTATTTGATCGATGAAGAAAACATAGTGATTTTGGGTATCTTCAATCAGAATGAATGGAGCAATAAAGAGAGATAGCAAGATCACCAATGTAGGTTATTTTTTAGGCCTCATAAAATAGGCGTTAAGCAGTTGAGGACGCCGCACCACATTACAATGCCCCCTCACGTTTCAACACTACTTTAGCCGTTTTAACCAAAATAACAAAATCCGTCCAAAGACTCCAGTTGCGCACATACCAGGCATCCAAGGCTACACGGCTCATAAAATCAACCTCGCTGCGTCCTGAAACTTGCCAGAGACCTGTTATCCCCGGTTTAACCGCCAGAATAAGAGACAGTTTTTCACCGATCTTCTCACGTTCTTCGGGCATGTACGGGCGTGGTCCGATGAGACTCATTTCTCTTCGAAGTACATTGAAAATTTGCGGAAGTTCATCCAGCGATGTTTTGCGCAAAAAGTTTCCGATTTTCGTGATACGGGGGTCGTTGTTGTATTTGTGATAAATGGCATAATTGGTAATTTCAGCAGGGTGATTCTGGAGATATTCTTGTAACAAATGGTCGCTATCGTGTTTCATTGTTCGAAATTTATAACAGACAAAGGGTTTGCCATCGCGTCCCATTCGGAGTTGTTTAAAGAACACCTGCCCCTTTGGCTCTTCTCGTTTGATCAGCACGGATATGCAACCCATGACGACAACAATAAAGGGAAG
The DNA here is from genome assembly GCA_030836825.1 of Campylobacterota bacterium. GTDB lineage: Bacteria > Campylobacterota > Campylobacteria > Campylobacterales > Sulfurimonadaceae > Sulfuricurvum. The sequence goes on along the minus strand of JAUPLR010000090.1, from coordinate 6,619 downwards.
CAGTATCAGGGAGAGGAGATAATCGCTTACCCTCTTTAACAGTTGATTAAAAGGGCTGAGAAGTTTGTTCTTCAATACGATGAGATTGGTACGGGCATTGAAGATATGGATGATGAAAGAGTCGGAAAAATCATAGCTTTTGATAAGAGGGATGAAGATAATCTCCTGATTGCGTTTTACGCTCTCATCCAGAATCGTTTCAATCTCTTGCGCGCGTTGATGCTCTGATGCGATAAAGAGGGTTTTGGATGTTTGCTCATCTCCTTGGACATAGCCCAAATAATGGTTGCCAAACACATGATCTTCGAAAAAAGGATCTTCGCCCAGCACCAAAGCTTCTCGGCGCCACACCCCTATGCGATAGAGCCAATATTTAACGAATCTTTTTTCTGTGGGTATCATAATCAGCATCAGAATAAATGAGGCGATGAGGACAAATCGAGAGTAGCTTAGGGCCTCTTTTTGGAGTGCCAAAAGTGCAAAAACAAGGACAAGAGAGATGGTCAGTGAGAGGGTAATGCGTTTGGTCTCCTGCCAAAAATCAAAGCGTTTGGTATAGATTCCCTCGTAAAACAGAATGATTAGCGTAACAGCATAAATGAGAGGCATAGACAAATAAGAGCCGATGTCTTGGGGAGGCGGTATGCTAAAATAATCCGTTAGGAGATGACGAAAATAATAGGCACCGGCAATGGCGATGAAAATCATTACGGCATCAAAAGCAATGAGGAAAAATTTGGCAATTAATTCTTTCAAAAAAACTCTTTAGGGTAATTTATCCCACCATCTTTTATGCATACTCATGTATTTAACGACGCCAATGGGAAACAGTGGATGTATTTTACCGAGTTTATAGCCAATATACTTAGCGCAATTGCGAAACAGAGAGTAAAAGATAAGAGGGCTTTTTTTATGAGAAATTAAATAGCGAAATTCACTTAAAACATATTTTAGACCTTCCCCCTCCGGTTTTCCAAATTCTTCTAAAAGCCATGATTCATTACGGTGAAGAACACCAATATCAAAATAACGTTGAAACTCTTGCCAAAGAGTATAATCATGGGAATGGAATACTTCGGCACGAGCTTCATAGGCTAGGCAATGCTCTTTTTTTAGCAGCATCGCTCCGGCGACCATATCTTCACCTAAAATGAGAGTGTTTTTAAAATAGCCTACCTCTTGCAACGCACGTGTTCGATAGGCACAAAAAGAGTTGGAGAGGAAAGCCGTTTTGAGTCCATAACGCTTTTTTTCATCCAGCGCGCGCAGGTATGATGTTTCACCATAATTAAATAAACGCAGATGGCTTCCCCAGACAGAGGCATTCGGATGTGGAAGTTGTCGCCCGTATGCGGCTGCGATGCGCGTATCAGCGAAGCACTCAATGAGTCGTTTAAAAGCGTAATTATCGGCAGGTAAAGCATCTTGCGTTAAAAAAAGGAGTATTTCTCCCTGCGCCATTTGTGCGGCGAGAGTTCGAGTTCCTCCGTGATCAAAGGATTCGCGAGTTATTGTTTCGACGCGGCATCCATAATCTTTTGCAATAGAGACGGTTTGATCTGTTGATGACGAATCGATGACAATGATTTCGCACGGTTGAAGCGATTGATGGGATATACTGCGCAGCAATGCATTGAAATCGTCTCCGGCATTGAGCGTAGGAAGGATAAGCGAAAAACTCAAATCTTATCTACCCCAAATTGGTTGATTCAAATCCGACCAATCCAAAATTATTAACACCTGTTAAAGTAGCGACTTGGACTATCTCCTCGGCGGTGATGGCAGTAACGCCTGTTTGGTTTACGAGATACCATACTGTGGCATCCCCTATGATATCGGCAGTGATAATAACAGCTTTTGCTCCCGTTGTAGGTGCCGCCAAAGCTTTTCCGGCTCCAAATAATGCTGCAACGGCATCAGGGGTTGTTAGGGCATTTCCGGAAACGACAAGGATGTCCCCGTTTAACCATGCTTTTTCCGCAGTATCCGTCGCAATGACAGTTGCATTGTTGCTGGCATTGCTTTTGTTGAGAAAAGCGGTAAAATTAAGAATGTCTCCACCTGTGCCAATGGCAAAATCGGTTAGGGTATCTATCCCGTTTCCTGCGGAAGTCGATTCAAAAGTAAAAGTATCGATTCCCGTATCGCCTGTCAGGGTATCATTTCCACCAAGCCCGCGAATGATATCGGCGCCTACCGTTCCCGCGTAGATGTCAGCGCCTGATGTGGTGGGGGTGGCAACGGTAATTTGAGATGTCCAAAGCCCGCTGATAGCAGCGGCTGCGTCGGTGCCAAGGGCGGTGATGTCGGTAAGCTCTGGAACAGCGCCGGTGATGGAAGTTGAGAGCAGGGCCAATCCGGAGGTCGTTTGGTGGGGACTTACGCTGCTTAAATACAACATTACGGTACCCCAGTCTAATGTTCCATTGGCGATGGAGGCCAAAGCATCGGTTTTCACCTGTTGAGTGATGTCGCTCACCCCCATAACTTCGATAATCGCATCAAGCTTGGTGGTGTTCGATTCGGCAGCAGCAGGGATATTGGTATAAAATTCAGCAGAGTTAACAAAATGACCGGCAACATCTTTTATGCTTGCTCCGCTATCGACGATTTCTCGCCAGAACATCATAGTCTCAATGGTGGCAAATTTTCCAAATGCTCCATAATACATTGTCGCTAGATGCAGATTTTCGTCTTTAAAGCTGGAAGTTTGTGCTGCGAGTTGTGTGAGCAGAGTAGGCGTTGTAAATCCCTGTGCTATTTGTTGAGACCAATAGGTTAACTCAGCGGAAGAAGGGTCTCTAAACAGTAGCCCGCGTGCAATGTTTTGGACGATTATTTCATTCTCTGTCGCCATCTAAACTCCTTGCCAGTATGGTTTAAACCTGATACGCTATTAATGTTTCAAAAGTATCGGACAATGATAGCTTATTTTTGATAAGACCAAAGCCGGCGTTACTTTAGAGCGTTTTGCCTGTGCTTCGATTACATATTTTAAATTTAAATTCCCCTTTGATAAAGTAAATTTAAAATATCAAGAGATCCTTTCCCTGTAAAATCGTCTTCTATAAAAAATATTTTTCTTAAATTTTCATCCATAAGTCTTTTATTAATTATATATTCAAACATAAAAATTGACATATCTTTCACCTGAGAGTTGTTTGCTAAAAAATCATAATCAACCATTCCCAATTCACTTATATAGTCTTTTATTCCCTCTGTTATCTCTTTTTGAATGCATATACTGCCCGAATAATCTTTAAAAACAGGAGAAATAGTATTATCAAAATTTATAAGTTGTCCTTCGTCTGAAGTAAAATATGCCTCGAGTATCAATGAATATTTAAAAATCATATTGTCATAATAGCTCTCTACTTTGTCGCCGAAAAACCCGATCATTTCATTTTTTTGCGATTCTAAATCTTTTACTTTTTTTGTGGTAACGAGGTATTCTCCAATCATCTTTTTATCCGTTAGCTTATGCATATAATTTTGAATCGTACCGGAGTATCCAAGATCAATTAACACGTTCAAATCATTATCAAAGAAGCCGCTTTTTTCAAGATAACGCATATAGTTTTTACGTTCATCTTGAGCATATAAGTTAACGATGTCTATGTTCTTGACCAAAATAGTATACGCTTTATCCCTATCGTCCTTTGTCTTGATGGTAAAATCTTTTGTGCTTGTTTTGTCTAAAAAATCAGTATTCAAACCCATCCTATTGTGGATTAATTCACTAAATTTTCCATTAAAATCACCCAGATCGTAAATCATGTTTTTCAAGCTATTTTCATCTTTTTTGTGTGCACCCATAACCGCTCTTCTTGAAACAAGCAAATATTTTGCCTCTTGCTTTAACTCAAGATTTTTCGTTTCTAAAAAATGCTCAAATATCTCTTTTAAAAAATAACCATCCCTTGATAAAAAGAAAATTTTATTGTTTTTATGTTTAGCATAGATATAGGACATCCAAACATACAAAAATGGTGCCATAGCAACAAGTCCAAATTCATAGGGTGTAAATTTTTTACTAAAATTTATGACCGTATCACTCTTATAAAAAGGAGAATTAAACAGATGCTTAACAATAGGTCCAAAAATGATCATATTAGCATCCGATACACTCTTAAATCGTTCAAAAAAAGATTTCCCGATGTTCGACTCCAAAAAAAGATTTTTTTCCGACAAAAGATGAAAGCTTTTTATTCCAAAATCCCCGGGTATTTTCGCATCGGATACTTCGTTATCTCCTATGGCTATAGCCTTTGTCGGGTCGATAAAATTTGTCTCGCACAAGTTTTTCCATATCTTGGCATTATCTTTCCTAAGTCCGGTTTGAGAAGATATTTTTAACAAAATTCCATCTATGTTAATTCCCGCTTTCTCAAGCAGGCTCGATATTTGAGCTTGTTCTAAATACATATCGCTTACTAAAATCAGCTTTTTACCGCTATCTTTGGCAAAATTCAAAAGCTCTACAACTTCATTTTTGGCTCTCGTTACTTTGAGCTCCAGCTCAAATTCAAGATCTTTTGCAAACGCGATCAGTTTCAAATCCAGTCTGCAATTTATGTGCATACCGTCATAAATTTCGCCATAGCAGACATCTCTGCCCTCCGGCAACTTAGCTCTTAGTATTCCCTCAACGCTTTTTCTGAGTTCAAAAAAATTCGATTTAACGCCAAATTTCTTATCTATTTTAAACTCCATCAACCGAAACAAATTGTCTGGCGCATATAGGGTTCTTGTAATCAAGGTATCAAATATGTCAAATAATACACAATCATTCAAAGATACCATGTCTTTTGCGGTATTTAATGTTTTTGCCTCCAATTGATTAAAATTCTTATGACAAAAATCTTTTGTAAACAAACCTCTGCTGTAATTTACTTCATAAAAATGATAACCGTTGAGCCTCGCAACATACCCAAAAAGCCGCTCAAGAGCATGCGCTATCGTCCCATCGTTTGCAATTGGCTCAGGCGGAAAATCGCTATATTTAAAATTTGCATCCAAAATCTGCGTTATTGCATTTGGCCTAAACCAAAACATTGTTCCGGCGGGATAATCTATGTAAGTTTGATTGAGCAAGAAAGAGAGGTCATTGATTTTTAACTTTTCCATGAGCTTTCGCACTTCAATCTTATTGGTAAGCCAAGTGTAGCCCCAATAAGGAATCATCCCGAAATTGTCGGAAAATACAAGTCCAACTTTTTCGTCATTGGAAAATTTTGAAATTATGTCGTTTGCAATATCTTTTGAACCAAGCAAATTATCGCATAAATGCCCCCTCCACTCATCTTTTTGCGAACCGGTATAGAGCGATTTCTTACCGTGAATTTTGCAACACAGATCAAAATGCTTTAACTCTTTTGCAAATTCAACCAAAAAAGGGGCAATGTCCCTTCCTCTGTTTTCAACGTTAACGATTTTAAAATCGTTAAACCCTTGTTTGTGAAGTACTTGCGCAACTTCTCTATCATCAATACGGCTTGATATCGAAATAAAAATTTTAGGCTTTGGATTTATATTTTTTATGTATCCAATAATTTCATCCAATAAATCAATGTAGAAGATATGGGTAACTACGGCTACCTTGAGCCTATTTTTAGCGACCAACGGGGTCAAGGGGAGTTTCTCAAACCTGCCGTTCGACTCGAATCGAATCGAAGACGTTCTGTTGTTGGCAAATTGTTTTACTTTGAGGAGCGTATTTTTAGCCCCCTCTTTTTTGAAGGTATAGTAGCCTTGCTTCAAGAGAGATGGGTTTTTCTTTAAAGCTTTTAAAATCATTACGATTTTAAAATATTTTGTTTTTATTCCCATAAATTACCTTGTTGCGTTTCGAATTAATTCAAATGTTTTTCTGAGCGGCTTTGTTATTTTCCAGCTCATTGAGACATAAATCTCATCGATTTTATGGCTCAGTTTCTCTATCTCTCTGTCTCTTGTTTCTGTCTCAAAAAGTTTGCTTTTTGTTTCAAGCTTTAGCTTTTCTTTTAAATCAATAATGACCTCATTGTGTTTTTTGTCCATGTCAACAAATACAGATAAAAATCTGTCTAAAGCATCTTTTCCACGGCAAAGATATTCAAAATCGCAACGTACTTTATCTATGGACGTATACTGCGATACGTCCAGATAAATTTGAGAATCGGCGGTAAAAAAATAATGTATTTTATCTTCCACAAAAAAAGCGTTCGTATTTAAGGGTGCTTCATAAATGTGCTCGTTGATTTGTATGCTGTTTATTTTTAAAACCGCATAATCATTCAAAGGATCTATTCTTAAGCGTTTGATGCCGCCATCATTGTTTGCGCCGAGAAAAAATTCAAATTTTTGAACGCTATTGTTTTTGTTTACCTCGATTTTGATCGAGTTTTCCTCCGAATAACCACCCCGATTTTCGATAAATAATTGGACATATTTATCCATTCTTAATTCATTATTTTCTTTCAATTCGCTAACAATGGGGCTCTTATAGGATTTTATCTCGTAAACAAGCTGATACATCTCTCCCCATGGCAACGAAGCCATCCATTCTCCGACCTCTTTTGGCAGATCTTTGTAGTCGTATCCAAACTCGGTATTTTTAGGCTCAACGAAAATAGCCGTT
>JAUPLR010000089.1 GCA_030836825.1 Campylobacterota bacterium | reverse complement strand
GTCGAATCGGTTCTTCAACAGGGTAAAAAAGGGGCTATTGGAGCCATGCCTGCATTCAAAAACCTTACCGAAGTACAAGCAAAAGCACTTGACGCGTATGTTTCAAGCTTGAGTAAGAAATAAGGAGCAAATGATGGAAAATCGTAGCATATTTTCAATACACGGTATTACCGGCATGTTGGTCGCTACCGTGTTGCTTCTCTCTATTCTCGTCGGTTTAACCGTATGGGGATTGGGTGTACAACAAGCAAATGCGGCCAACTTCTATCAAATCAAAAATGAAAAAGAGATCAAAATGCTTAGCACTGAAAATGCTAAACATGTGGTCGATGTAAAGTAAGGAGTTTTAGATGGCAAGTATCATGGATAAACTCATCACGATTGCTTTGATTATTTCGGCAGCAATCACGGTATGGGCGGTAGTTACCCCTAACCACCTCTTCGTCGGTTGATTGCATTGAAGTTTTCAAGAGGGCTAGCCGCCCTCATTCTCTTCGTTCTTTCCGCACTTTCTTTGCAGGCTGAATTTTTATACAAAGATGATGTTGTAAAAAATCCAAAATTTACTCAGCAGATTGAATCCATAGGCACTGAGTTAAAAGCAAAAACGGGCGTTTCCCTTTATTTGGTAATGGTCCGTGATTTGGAGAGTAATGAATCCATTGCTGATTTTGAAAAACGCATTAGTTTAGAGACAAATAGCTCTGCCGTTATCATGACATTCGTTGAACTCAAAAAAGAGGTCGATATTCTAGCGCGCCCAGTATCTTTGTATAATGATTTTAATAAAGGGCAAGTGTTGAGCCCCAACGCAACCTTTATCGGTGCGGTGGTGAGTTCGATAATGTTTGCTCGCAGTGTCGATGAAGCAAAAGAATTGATTGTCAATCGTGGCGGTACGATTCTCCCTATTTTGGCAGAACGGGCCAAGGGTGCGGAGATCGTTTCGAAATACTCTGCAGCCATGTACAATGGTTATGCTGACGTAGCGGAACAAATCGCAGCTTCAAAGGGTCAAACGCTTGGTTCATCCGCGGGTACCGGCAGCCAAACGTTTATTGATGTTTTACGTGTAATCTTTTACGGTATTATCTTGTATGCACTTTTTATCTATGCAAGAGGGCGCTTTTTTAGAAAAAGAGAGACGAAAAGTGAATAAGATAAACGCTAATGCGGGTAAAAAATGGCCATGGATCATTGGCTTATCCATCATCGGTGTGGTTGCAGCATGTGTGGTTACCGTAAAAGTAGCGCTTAACAATCCTGTAGAAATGTCAAAATACGGCATGCAAAGCTATCATAATTATGATGATAACGTCAATGATATTATTAATGCACAAATTGGTTTTGATCAAAACTATACGATTGCTTTTTTGACACCGCAAGTCACCCAAAAAGGGACGGTTATTGTTTATGAAATAAGCGATAAAGCAAACAGGGCAATTAGCAATGCAAAAGTAGAGGTAGTGTTGACGCGTCCCGATACCACGGGTTTTGACCTAAACCTCTCTAGCCCAACCGTCAGCGAAGGGAGGTATACTTTTAATGCCGTTGATCTTCCTCGTGCTGGACGATGGGATATCTTGGCGAAAATAACCATTGGTGAACATCAGCGCTACTACAATCTCAAAGCCGATACGCGTTATCCAGAAATTACGGAGTTTTAATGCGCAACACCTGTGTCGTATTTCCGACCTCACGTGCGATTCGAAAGGCTCTTGAGGGGTGCAGTGAAGGTTTTCTCCCTACCTTTATGGGGATGAGCGATTTCTTGGATCGTGCTGTTCTCACTGAGAACGTTATCATCCCGGATGATGACTTGCGCCTTTTGGGTCTTCATGAGGCTTCTGATTTTTCCACATTCGCTAGCTTACAAATCGAACGTAACTTCTTTACTTTTATCCAAAACTCTCAATACATCTTTCGTTTTTTTGAAGAACTCAGTGGTGAAATGGTGGATATTAGTGCCTTGGAAAATGCCGATATTTATGGGGAGTATGAAGAGCATATTACAATTTTAAAACATTTATTGCATCGGTATAATGAGGTTATAACGCGCAAGGGTTGGAGTGATCCGATTTTTGCAAAGTCGGTTGTTCATATTAACGAAGGGTATGTGCGCGAATTTGATCAAATAACGGTGCACGTCGAGGGATACTTGAGTCGTTATGAGCTGAAGGTACTCGAAGCGTGTGCAGCAATTTCCCCTTTGCACGGCGTCTATCACGCCACGGCGTATAATGAAAAAATGACTGAGCGTTTACGGGAATTATCGCTTGATATCCAAGAGGGGTACAAAACGGTTTTTTCTTTGAGTACTCTGGAAGTCATCGAATCAACACCCATAGAAAAGTTGTGCCATGTAACGTGTGACGTATTTCGTAATCGATTAATTCAAGTGGGATTTGTAAAAGCAAAAATAGCCGCTATGGTCGAAGAGGGGATTTCTCCCGAGAATATTGTGGTGGTGGTTCCTGACGAGCAGTTTGCCCGTTATTTGAGACTATTGGATGAAGAGAACAATTTTAACTTCGCGATGGGAACATCGATGGCAGATGAGCGTATTATTCGCAATATCGACGCCATCGAACTTTTTTTGGAAGAGCAAAGTGCAGAAAATAAAGCGCGTGTGGCTAAAGTTGATGCAGATTTGGTAGAGTGGGTGAAGGTTCATTATCATGTGCCGTTTAGGTATAGGGATTTAGAGAATTTGTGTGCAACGTTGAGTGAAAGTACGCAACGAATACAAGCCAAAGAGATATTGACTGAAGAACTGCACCGTTTTAAACCGCTTTCAGATGCGCTTAGCGGTGTGGAGTTTAAATCGGCCCTGCGTATTTTTATAAACCGCGTTAAAAGCCGTGCCATTGATGATGTAGGCGGTGGACGCGTGACGGTTATGGGGCTGCTTGAAACACGTGGAATGCGTTTTGAGGGGGTTATCGTTGTTGATTTTAATGAGGGGTATGTTCCGCATCGAAGTCAAAAAGATCTTTTTTTAAATACACAGACTCGTAAAATAGCAGACCTTCCCACAACTGCGGACCGTGAATCACTGCAAAAGCATTATTACTGGATGTTGTTCAGTAAAGCACGCAGCGTTGCCCTTGCCTGTGTTCAAAATTCGGAGTCGGTACCGTCTCGATTTTTGTTGCAGATGGGGATACGAATGGATGAGGCACGTTTTGATTATGCAAGCGCCATTATCCCAACAGCCGTTTTTAACGAGCGTGAAACACGTCATCTCGAAAGTGACTATGATTTTACAGCACACCCGCTCTCCGCCAGCGGTTTGAAAAGCTTTTTAACCTGCAAGCGACAGTTCTACTACAAATACATTGAAAAAATAAAAGAACATGAAAAAGCGCAGGATCTCTCTAAAGAGCGCGAAATCGGCAATCGACTGCATGGGGCACTGGAACAAGTATATGCCCAAAATGATCATTATTCAAGTGCTCTGGAAATAAAACTGGCACTTGAAAAAGCACTAGGGGAATCCCAATCACAGGATGTTATGCAGCGGTATGTGCAGGAACTGTGGCTTGAAAAACTAAATCCATTTTATGAGTATGAAAACGCGAGGTTTGCTCACGGGATCAAAGTGGCCTATCGAGAAAAAGAGGGCGAAAAAACAGTTGAGGGGATACGGCTTGTCGGGCGTATGGATCGTATTGATCGAACGCTTGAGGGACTGGAAGTACTGGATTATAAAACCGGAAAATACGCATCAACGTCCAGCGATGTCAGCGATAGGGATGTGGATTATCAACTGAGTATTTATGCTTTGTTGTCTCAGCAACTAGGAACCGTAGTGCGATGCGGGGTGTATGACCTCAATAGCGGAAAGATAGAATTTGAGCAATTTTTAGAATCCAAGACGCAAAAACTCACAGAAATTTTACAAATGCTGGCACAAAATCGTCAATGGGCCTGGGAAATGTGCGAGGAACACAGCCATTGCCGATACTGTCCGTATGCAACCTTGTGCGATAGGGAGCTGTAGATGCGTCAGTTTGAACCTTATTTGGCGTACGAAGCCAGTGCCGGAAGCGGTAAAACCTTTAATCTTGTTGTCCGATATCTAAGCCTCCTCTTTATGGGAGAAGATCCAGCGTCCATAACCGCATTGACGTTTACAAACAAAGCAGCCAATGAGATGATGCAGCGGGTGATTGAAACGCTTAAAGCGCTCGAAACACGGGCAGAACTTGCCGAGATTTCACGTCTTACAGGGTTAAGTGAAAAAGAGATATTGGCACAAAGAGAAAAAATACTGCTTCGTTTTTTGCGTAGTGATATTCATATTTCGACGATTGACACGTTTTTTGGAACCATATTGCGAAAATTTGCCCTCAATGCCGGTATTATGCCTACCTATGCCGCGGCAACATCCCATCATGAGCAAAAATTTTTAGAGCGATTTTTGCATGAAGTTGAAGTAGCGGGAGAGATGGAGTCGTTGGTTACGTTAGCGCAACTGGCATCCAAGCGTTTGGATGATATTTTTGAACTTCTTTCCCAATTGTACGCGAAACACAAAGAGTTTGATGCGATTGAGCTACCGACGGTAAACCTCACTTTCAATGCGTATGAACATGCCATTGGTTTGGCACATGAATTGTCGACGCTTGTGCTGAGTAAGCCGCTTAGTGATCGCGCGCGAAAAACGATGGAAATCGAAGATTACGACTCGCTGCTTTCCAAAACGTGGCTTTTTAAACCGAGCATGGAGTATTGGGATTTTAAAAAAATTTATGAGCCTAAAATGGATGATCTTTTGCACCGTATTCAAGAGAGCGTATGCTTACAGATGCACTCAAGAGAAAGTGCTTTTTTTGCGGGATTATTTCGACTTCTGAAAATTTATATCAAAAGCCGTACGGTTGTCATGCGGCAAAATCAGGAACTCACATTTGACGATATTACGCTCATGGTTCACTCCCTTTTGAGAGGTAAAATAGAGAGTGAATTCCTTTATTTTAGGCTTGATTCGAGGATGAAGCATCTTTTGCTGGATGAGTTTCAAGACACCAGCGTGATACAGTTTGATATTTTACGCCCGTTGATCGAAGAGATCAGTGCGGGAAAAGGGATCAACGAGGGAGGAAGTTTTTTCTTCGTGGGCGATGTGAAACAATCGATTTATCGTTTTCGAGGTGGAGTCAGTGCCCTGTTTTATGAAGTGGCGAACCATTTTGAAGTTAATGTCCGAGCTCTCGAGATGAATTACCGATCCAAAGCGTGCGTGGTGGAGTTTGTCAACCGTGTGTTTGGTGTAAAAATGAAACGGTATATTCCGCAGGGCTCTCCTGAATCCAAAAAAGGCGGATACGTCGAAGTCCTCACCAGTGAAGAACCGCTGAAAACAGCGCATGAGCGCATCGATGGATTGTTGCAAATCGGTGTTGCGCAAGACGAGATAGCGGTTTTATGCGTCACCAATTCCGATGCCCGAAAGCTGCAAGAATATCTTGAAGAGAATAACCTCGACGTCGTGAGTGAGGCTACTTCGAAATTGATTCATCAGCGAAGCGTTAAAGCGGTGATAGAGTATTTGCGTTATTGCTATTTTTGCGCGGATATTTATCGGCACAACTGCGCGGCACTGTTGGGTGTTGACGTGAAAATGATACAGCACCGTGCGGTTACCGACGTGTCAGCACACGCCATGTCTTTTATACGGGAACACAAAATCGGCGACAAGAGCGCCATGATGTTTATCGAACAGCTTAGTAATTACCGTGATATCGAAGAAGTAGCCTTTGAGATCGAACGCCTTGATGCCAATGCGCCTCAAAGTGACCTTCATGGAATACGTATTATGACGGTGCATAAATCCAAGGGGTTGGAATTTGAGCATGTATTGGTTATGGACCGTTTAGGGATACCTAGAAGCCGTGGAGAGAGTATTGTCTATGAGTATGAGGGTCTGGCGCTCTCACGGCTTTTTTACCGTATTAAAGGGCGCGAAGAATTGGACATTGCGTATCAAAGGGCATTGGATAAAGAAAAAGCATTGGAGAGCGAAGATCAGCTCAACGGTTTGTATGTGGCGCTCACTCGAGCGATACAATCACTGAGTATCATTGCAAATCCTAAATCATCGGGGTTTTCCCCTCTTGAGCTGTGCGAGGGGACATGGGGAGAGCGCGTGTTTGACGTCACGAGCAAAGAAGTGCCACAGGGTCCGGAAACTTTGGTGTACACAGCAGTGTCCTACGGAAGGCAAGATGAAGGGGTGGCACAAGAACAAAATGAAACCTTTGACTATGATGCAGTTCAATACGGTTTGGCGCTTCACTACGCCTTGGAAATGATGGGAGATTTCACGCATGCTTCTATCCACGCCGCGATTGAGTCCGCACGAAAACGGTATGGGGCACGTATCGGCGTAGAAAAGATTGAAACAATACGCAGTGCATTGCAAAATTTATTGTCGGATGAAACGTTTTATGCGTTAACACGAGGGAAACACTATAAAGAGAAACGCTTTTTTTATAAGGGGGAGATGCGTATTATCGATTTGCTGGTTGAAAACGACGCAGGAGCTTGGACGGTTATTGATTACAAAACAGGGCAAAAAGAGGATTTTTCCCATAAAATACAAGTTAAAACCTACATGAATGCGGTGAATGCTTTGGCCGGTGGTGCGGTCAAAGGGTATCTTTGTTATCTCAGTGAGGGAAGCGTCAAACTCGTAGAGTGCTTATAGAAAACTTAATTTAAGTAAGTTATAAGTTTAAATGGGTAAAATTTCGCCACTATTTATAGAGACTAATTAAGGAGGCTCGTGATGAAATTTACTCAAATTGCTACAGCTGAGCAAATCGAACGTAAATGGGTTTTAATCGACGCTGAAGGAAAAACATTTGGTCGTATTATGACGGATGTTGCTACTCGTCTTCGCGGAAAAGATAAACCTTATTTTACACCAAATATTGACTGTGGTGACTTCGTAGTTATCATTAACGCTGAAAAAGCGATCATTAACGGTGGCGGTAAAGCAGCTACTAAAACCTATCATCGCCACACAGGTTATTTCGGTAACGTGAAGAGCGAAAAGTTTACGGAACTCTTATCAACAAACCCAGAGAAGGTTTTCAAACTTGCCGCTCGCGGTATGCTTCCTAAAACAAAATTAGGTCGCGCAATGATCAAAAAACTAAAAGTTTATGCAGGTGCGGAACATCCTCACTCAGCACAACTTGCTAAGTAAGGATTAACTATGGCAAAAACATATGCAACCGGCAGAAGAAAGACGTCAATTGCTAAAGTATGGATGACTCCAGGTACAGGTAAAATTACCGTTAACGGTCTTTCACTTGATGCATGGCTTGGTGGTCTTGAAGCAAAGAAATTGCGCGTTACTCAACCGCTTTCATTGACGAAACAAGACACATCTGTAGATATTACAGCTAAAACTACCGGTGGTGGATTCTCAGGTCAATCTGATGCACTTCGTCACGGTATTTCAAGAGCACTTTGTGCATTTGATCCCGCTTTCCGTCCGGTACTTAAACCGTACGGTATGCTTACTCGCGATTCACGTATCGTTGAGCGTAAGAAGCCGGGCCGTCGTAAAGCACGTCGTTCACGTCAATTCTCTAAGCGTTAATCGCCACAACTGTCATTCCCGCTCTCGTCGGGAATCCAGCTCTTTCTTCTATTTCTTCACACGAAACCGTTTCTTGTTATATATATCGTCCATTACTTTCACAAATGCCAAAGCATCTTTTTCGAGTTCAGTATCATGGGGCGCCGTTTGCAAATGCTCATTGACATAGATAAAGGTTTGTGCCGGTTTATTGGGCTGGATAATGGCGATTTTATCGTGAATACGAAGCGCAAACATATCGTTGAACATCATAAATGCTATCTCTTGCTTCGTATCGCTATAAATAGAGTGACCTAAAACGGGATAGGTTAAATTTACGCCTACTAAATCCAAAGCAGTGGCGAGAACATCGGGTTGAGTGCTAAGACGATCAAATTTCTGAGCTTTTAAGCCATCAGTGATGATCAGTGCCGGAATATGGAACATGTTGACGGGAACTAAGTCATCGCCGTAAACACGGATATTATGATCGGCTACGACGACGAAAACAGTATCTTTATAATAAGGCTCTTTTTTTGCCAGTTCGAAAAAACGTCCAATCGCAAAATCGGCATACTTGACGGCATTATCCACGCTTTGACGCGGTTTTCCCTCGATAAAATCGATTTTTCCATCGGGCAGTTCAAACGGGGAGTGGTTGGATGAGGAGAACATCACGCTGACAAATTTTTCATTTTTTTGCGAGTATGCTTTGAATCTATCGTTGGCTTTGATGACTAAATCCTCATCGCTCACCCCCCACGTGCTGACAAATATCGGATTGATGTAATCTTTTTGTTCGATGACTTCATCAAATCCATTTCCCATATACCAGCTGCGCATGTTATCAAATCTTCCCTCTCCGCCGTAGATAAAACAGGATTTATAGCCCAGAGGCTTGAGCAAACAAGCGACCGTAAAAAAATCACATTGGGATTTATTACGTTTAACAACTCCCTCGCCTGCCACGGGCAACCAGCCGGATGTCATTGCGGCAAGTCCTCGTATGGAGCGTGTCCCGTTACTGAAAAGATTGGTAAATGCCAATCCCTCGTGGGAGAGTTTTTCAAGATTAGGCGTGATGGTGACATCGCCACCGCTAAATCCTACAAACTGCGATCCAAGAGATTCTTGGATAAAAATGACCAAGTTTTTAGATTTTTTGGCAGGAAAATGGGTAGCAACGGGGCGACTAAACGGAATTTCTGCCCCT
>JAUPLR010000088.1 GCA_030836825.1 Campylobacterota bacterium | reverse complement strand
CCGCATGCTCTATCGTCTCTTTATCATGCTCCACCACAATAACGGTATTGCCTTTTTCCTGCAAAGAACGTAATGTTCGAATGAGTTTTAGGGTATCGCGCTCATGCAAGCCAATACTGGGTTCATCCAACACATACATAACCCCTGTCAATCCGCTTCCGATTTGGGACGCGATACGGATACGCTGTGCTTCTCCACCACTGATACTGCGCGCATCACGACTCAAGGATAAATACCCAAGACCTACATCAAATAGAAAAAAGAGGCGTTCGCGTATTTCATTGAGAATAGAAGCTGCAATCATCGTATTTTGCTCACTCAAATGGTCAAAAGTTTTTGGATCGGCAAACCACGCATAGGAGTCTTTAAGCGGCATCGCAATCACATCACCGATCCCCTTGTCCGCCACTTTTACCGCCAACGATTCGCGTTTTAAGCGATTGGAATTACAGACATTACACGGTTTCTCAGACATATAATCCGCAAGATCTTTTTCATCTTTGAAAATATCGTACGCGATACGGACAATTCCAGGCCATGTTCGAGTGATTGGATGTTCTTGCCATTTGAACGCAACATCATCGACAGTACCGTGTAAAATCGCTTTTTTCTGGTGCTCTTCGAGGGAATAAAACGGTGCGCTGATATCAATACCTACTGCGCCGCAGAAAGCTTTTAAGAACGTGAAATAATATCCCTTATTAAACCCATAAACAATTTTAATCGCCCCCTTTTCAACGGAGAGCTCGGAGTCAATAATCTTCTCATAGTCCAATGAATAACGAATTCCCAATCCATCACACTCAGGGCACGCACCCTTTGGAGAGTTAAATGAAAATGAAAGGGGTTCCAGCGGATCAAAACTCACCTTACAATCAAAACACGCACTGTGTTCGCTGTAATGAATCAACTTTTCATGCAACCCTACTTCATCATGATTTTGAATCTCTATTTCTACCTCACCAAAACTTTCTTTGAGTGCTTTTTCAACATCTTGCGCTACACGATCATGATTTTCTGTCTTGATTACCAAACGATCAATAACCACTTTAATCGTATGCTTTTTGGTCTTTGACAGTTCTATCTCTTCATCAAGACGGACGATAACCCCATCAATTTGGGCACGAACGTATCCTTTGTGACGCAAAGACTCAAAAATATCGGAGAAGGTCCCTTTTTTCTCTCTCACAAGCGGAGACATAATCACGATTTTAGAATCAACAGGAAGTTTTAGAACCTGATCAATAATATCCCCAGCAGACATTTTGGTAATTTGTTTTCCACACAAATGGCAATGTTGAACACCTATACGTGCATACAACAGACGTAAATAGTCGTAGATCTCCGTAATGGTTCCCACGGTAGAACGAGGATTTTTAGACGTTGTTTTTTGATCAATGGCGATTGCGGGAGTAAGCCCCTCAATCTTGTCGACATCCGGCTTGCCAACACGATCTAAAAATTGACGCGCATACGATGAAAGCGATTCGATATAACGGCGTTGCCCCTCTGCATAGAGGGTATCAAAGGCTAATGTCGATTTTCCGCTACCACTAATTCCTGTAAATATAACAAGAGAATTTTTTGGAATTTCCAAAGAGATATTTTTAAGATTGTTCTCGCGCGCACCAATAATTTTGATCTTGTCCATACTGTTTATCCCACAATGATTTTATACGCCGCTAGGCAAAAAATAATACTATAAAAGGCAACAAGTACCCGCTTATAATGATTTAGTTGTGTCTTATGGACCAAATAAATACCCAGTCCGACTCCAAATAACGAAGAGATTGCCATAATACTACCCGCTTGCCATTGCAACATCCCTAACAGCCCAAAGGTCACAAAAGACGATACAGAGGTAAATATAACAAAGAAAAGCCCAATCGCTGACGCTTTTTTTAGTTCAAATCCCATAAATACCACCAAAATAGGAGTCATTAAAATCGCACCGCCAACGCCCAGCATACCAGAGAACAAACCAATGCCGCTGCCAATGACTGCATACAACGGTCGATTAACAATTTCAGGACGATTTGGCTGCGGTAACGAAATAGCCATACGGACAAGAGTAAAGGCGACAATACTCAAAAAAGCCCATTCCAATAGTGTTTCATCCAAAACTTTCACCAAAACAGCACCAATTATAGCACCAAAAAAACCGCCGAAACCAAAATATTTAATATCACGTATCGCGTACGTTTTTTTCTTATAATGCACCCAAGCCGCCATCAACGAACCTGCAACCATTTGCATCACAGAGATTCCAATAGCCTCTTTGATCCCAAATCCAAGGCTCATTAGAAGGGGAACACTCACTGTCCCCCCTCCAATCCCAAAGAAGCCGGACAAAGCCCCTACACCAATACCCAAAGCAATCAGTTCAATTATCATTACATTACGCTTTACATTTCGATTATACTGCGCGATTATACTTCAGGTTACCCCTATTCTTTCCTTGCACTTTTACGCTATAATTTACCGCACACTGAAAATTTATAGAGGTTGACCATGCTACCCACAATCCTCAAAGCTGCTGAAAACTTTTGCATACACCAGATAGCTTTACCGCACACCACGGATTTGGATAGTAAAAAAAAGAGAACACTTATTGCTTATCTAGACATAGAAACCCAAGATGGCGATAAGCACCGCGCCTATCTAGCCTGCGAAAAGACATTTATACAGTACGTTGCAGAAATTTTTTTAGGTGAAGAAAACTCAGACGAGGAGACGCTTACAGACATGTTACTCGAAACAACCAACATGATTATCGGTAGTGCAAAAGTACTTGCCGAAGAGTCGAACATAAATGCGTTTTCCATTTCCACACCGCACTTTCTGAGGGAAGATTATTTTACTATGCCCTGCGATGGGACACATACCATTCAAATTGCCCATGGTGAAATGATGATTGCGATAAAGGCCTTGTAATTATGGATGAAGAATTAGTTCCTCCTTCCACCGAACTTTCTTCGCATGAGACGGAAAATTCGTTTGACCCCCTAAAAGAGCTCGCATGGATGGACTATGAGGGGTTGCTTGATATGGAAGTTGAATTTGTCTCCGATTTGGGACAAACAACTCTTTCTCTGGGAGAAATACTAAAATTGGAAAAAGGATCTGTTATTGATTTAGGAAAACCCGCCGGAGAGAGTGTGGAGTCTTACGTCAATCAGCGTATTATTGGAAAAGGTGAAGTGATGGTTTATGAAAAAAATCTTGCTATTCGTATCAATGAAGTACTCGACTCAAGCGCCGTATTGTATTATTTATCCAAAGAGAGACTATGAAAAAATTAGCCCTGCTCCTACTCATTCCTGCCTTCCTTTTCGGATCCAAGATCCTGAGCTACAATGTGCATGATCGCCATGACCGTG
>JAUPLR010000087.1 GCA_030836825.1 Campylobacterota bacterium | reverse complement strand
ATCAAGTCCACGGTACCGGTCGGCTACACGAAAAAACTCCGTGAACAGTTCGGCACCGAAAACATCTTCTTTTCTCCTGAATTCCTCCGCGACGGCAAAGCACTGCATGACAACCTCTATCCGTCGCGCATCATCGTCGGCGAGCAGAGCGAACGGGCAAAGGTTTTCGCAGGATTATTGGCACAAGGGGCGATCAAAAAAGACATACCAGTTCTTTTTACGGACAGCACCGAAGCCGAAGCGATCAAACTCTTTTCAAACACCTATCTGGCTATGAGAGTAGCCTACTTCAATGAACTTGACAGCTATGCAGAGTCACACGGGCTTGACTCCAGACAGATCATAGAAGGCGTGGGGCTGGACCCTCGTATCGGCAGCCATTACAATAACCCCTCCTTTGGCTACGGCGGTTACTGTCTGCCAAAAGACACCAAACAACTCTTGGCAAACTATGCGGATGTACCCAGCAACTTGATAGAAGCGATCGTAAAATCCAACAGCACCCGAAAAGACTTCATCGCCGACAGCATCATCAAAAAACTCAACTCCTCACTCCTCACTCCTCACTCCTCATTGCAACCAAAGGTTGTTGGCATCTACAGGCTTGTCATGAAAGCGGGCAGCGACAACTTCCGCTCTTCCGCCATACAGGGGATCATGAAGCGCATCAAAGCCAAAGGGATCGAGGTCGTGATCTACGAACCGACGCTGCACGAAGAGGAGTTTTTCCACTCAAAAGTGATCAAAGATCTTGATGAGTTTAAAAAGATGTCGGACGTCATCATCGCCAACCGCCATGCGGATGTGCTGGATGATGTGGCGGATAAAGTTTATAGCAGAGATTTGTTTGGGAATGATTGAATGAAAAAAATACTTATTGTCTTTGGAACCCGCCCAGAAGCCATCAAGATGGCCCCCCTCGTCAAAGCTTTCGAGACCTATAACTCAAAATTAAAAATCAAGCATTCAAGATTCAGCATTGACTATGAAGCGGATGGGCTGATATGAATGAATTAATCACCATAGAGAATCAAACTATACAAAATAAAATTTACACCATAAGAGGTGTGCAGGTGATGGTTGACAGGGATCTTGCAGAGTTGTATGGAGTGGAGACACGAAGACTAAACGAGCAAGTTAAACGAAATGTTGAAAGATTTCCTGAAGAGTTTATGTTTCAAATGACAAAAGATGAGCTTGAAAAATGGAAGTCGCAAATTGCGACATCCAATAAAGAGATAATGGGCTTAAGAAAATTACCGTTTGTGTTTACTGAACAGGGAGTTTCTATGTTGAGCGCTGTTTTAAAAAGTACAACAGCCATGTCGGACGTCATCGTCGCCAACCGCCATGCGGATGTGCTGGAGGATGTAGAAGAAAAAATTTATAGCAGAGATTTGTTTGGGAATGATTGAATGAAAAAAATACTTATTGTTTTTGGAACCCGCCCCGAAGCGATCAAAATGGCACCGCTGGTCAAAGCCTTCCAGTCCTTACCATCAACCATCAACTATCCACCATTCACTGTCCGAGTGTGTGTCACTGCTCAACATAGAGAGATGCTAGATCAAGTACTTGAACTATTTGAGATTATTCCAGATTATGATCTTGATATCATGAAGCCTGGACAGGATTTATACGACATTACTGCAAATGTATTGCTTGGCATGAAAGATGTATTGAGTGATTTTCAACCCGATATAGTTTTGGTGCATGGAGATACGACGACGACAAGTGCAACTTCTCTAGCTGCATTTTACCAAAAGATAAAAGTAGGGCATGTAGAAGCAGGCCTACGCACGGGAGATATCTATAGTCCTTGGCCGGAAGAGGCAAACAGACAGATTACAGGCGTCCTTGCAAATTACCATTTTGCGCCGACCCAGACATCAAGGCAAAATCTTCTTAGAGAAAATAAAGACGATAAAAACATTGCCGTCACCGGAAACACCGTCATCGATGCGCTCTTTTTGGCGCTGGAAAAGATAAAAAACAATCCTGATATTGAAAACCGGATCATCGCTCAGATTGAATCCGCCATCAATAATCCAACATTTAGCATTCAACATTCAAAATTCATCCTCGTCACCGGTCACCGACGCGAGAACCACGGGCAGGGGTTTATCAACATCTGCACCGCACTCAAGGAGATCGCATTGAACAACCCGGATATCGATATCGTCTATCCGGTCCACCTGAACCCCAACGTCCAGAAACCTGTCCGCGAGTTGTTGAGCGATGTCGCGAACATTCACCTGATCGCGCCGTTGCAGTATGAGCAGTTCATCTATATGATGGACAAGTCCTACTTTATCATCACCGACAGCGGCGGTGTGCAAGAAGAAGCACCGAGTCTGGGCAAACCGGTTCTCGTCATGCGTGACACGACTGAACGACCGGAAGCAGTAGAAGCAGGGACGGTTAAGTTGGTAGGGACCGATACCGCTCTGATCATCGCCGAAGCGCAGAAGCTGATTGACGATCAAGAAGCCTACGAGGGCATGAGTCGCGCCAGCAACCCGTATGGCGACGGAAAAGCATGTGAAAAAATAGTTGAATTTTTAAAAGGAAGTCATTAATGCATACGGATAAAAGGATTTGTATAATAGGATTGGGATATATTGGATTGCCGACAGCTGCGCTGCTGGCCAACCGCAGCTACCACGTCCACGGAGTCGATATCAACCAGCATGCTGTCGATACTATCAATCGTGGAGAGATCCATATCGTCGAGCCGGAGCTCGATACGTTTGTTCGCTCTGCCGTGCAATCAGGAAAACTTCATGCCGATACTGTCCCTGCTGAAGCCGATGTATTTATCCTTGCAGTACCCACGCCGTTCCATCACACTGATATCCCCAGCGCCTGCCCATCGCCCAACATCGATTACGTCATCGCCGCGACACGATCTATCGCTCCGTATGTTCGCGAGGGGAATATTGTTATTTTGGAATCCACCTCTCCCGTCGGCACGACCGATAAGGTGGCAGAAGTCCTCGCCGAAATGCGCCCAGAACTCTTTGAGACCTCCAGTCATCCCGTACTTGATACGGGATCCAGCTCTTCATCGTTGCCTCAAACATCAAAGGTGTTCGTCTCTCACTGCCCTGAGCGTGTCCTCCCCGGCCACATCATGCGAGAGCTTGTTCAGAATGACCGCATAGTCGGCGGGATTACTCCTGAAGCTACCAAAGCTACAGCAGAGTTCTACCGCACCTTCGTCGAGGGTGAAGTGCTCGAAACTGACGCCAAGACCGCAGAGATGGCCAAACTCACCGAGAACAGCTTCCGTGACGTCAACATCGCGTTCGCCAACGAGCTTAGCATGTTATGTGATCAGTTTGGTATAGATACGCTTGAGCTTATACGCTTGGCGAACCGTCATCCGCGTGTCAACATCCTCCAGCCCGGCTGCGGAGTAGGGGGACACTGCATCGCCGTCGATCCGTGGTTCATCGTCCATGCGGGCAAGGGTTCTGCACGCCTCATCGAGACCGCCCGCCGTGTGAATGACTACAAGAGCGAATGGGTTATAGAGAAGGTTAAAAATGCATACAATGAATTAAAAATTAAAAATTTAAAATTAAACATTACGAAAGAACCAAAAATAGGTATTTTTGGTCTTGCGTTTAAGCCTGACATCGACGACTTGCGTGAATCTCCGGCACTTTATATCGCCAAACGTCTGAACGATGAGCTGGAAAACGTCGTCTGTGTCGAGCCAAACATCCCAGTGGATTCCGAACTCAAAACTCAACATTCAAAACTCAACATCACAAGTATCGAAGATGCGGCAGGAACTTCGGACTTGATTGTTTTCCTCGTTGCGCACAGAGAATTTAAACAACCTAAAACTCGTCCGAGCGCAGCGACAACCCCGCAGGAACGAGGACCAAACCTAAAACTCAACACTTCATTAGTTTTGGATTTTTGTGGAGTCATAAAAGCATGAAAATCGCTATCGCCGGAACCGGATACGTAGGACTCTCAAACGGATTATTACTCGCTCAGCATAATGAGGTCGTAGCCCTCGATATCATCCCTGAAAAAGTGGAGATGCTGAAAAATAAAAAATCTCCTATCGAAGATCGCGAGATCGAAGAATATCTAAAGCGCGATGATTTAAATTTTCGGGCAACTTTGGACAAAAGCGAAGCGTACACAAACGCCGATTTTATCATCATCGCCACCCCGACGGACTACGACCCGGAGACGAACTATTTCAACACCAAAACCATCGAGTATGTCATCAGCGACGTCCTTGCGATCAATCCCGACGCGGCAATGGTCATCAAGTCGACGATCCCCGTCGGCTATACGAAAAAACTCCGTGAGCAGTTCGGCACCGAAAACATCCTTTTTTCCCCCGAGTTCCTCCGGGAGGGCAAGGCGCTGCACGACAACCTCTACCCCTCACGCATCATCGTCGGCGAGCAGAGCGAGCGGGCACGTGTGTTTGCGGGGCTGCTGGCTCAGGGGGCGATCAAGACCGATATCCCGATCCTCTACACCGACAGTACCGAAGCTGAAGCGATCAAACTTTTTGCCAACACCTATCTCGCGATGCGGGTCGCGTATTTCAACGAGCTGGACAGCTACGCCGAGAGCCACGGCCTGGACAGCCGCCATATCATAGAGGGGATCGGCCTCGACCCGCGTATCGGGATGCATTACAACAACCCCTCATTCGGTTACGGCGGCTACTGCCTCCCCAAAGATACCAAGCAGCTCCTTGCGAACTACCGCGAGGTGCCCAACAACATCATCCGCGCCATCGTGGACGCCAACACGACGCGCAAGGATTTCATCGCCGAGAGTATCATTAAAAAATTAAACAATTCATCATCCACCATCCACCATCCACCATCCACTAAGACAGTAGGGATCTACCGTCTGGTCATGAAAGCGGGATCGGACAACTTCCGCTCTTCGGCTATCCAAGGGATCATGAAACGGATCAAGGCCAAGGGGATCGAGGTGGTCATCTACGAGCCGACATTGTATGAGAATGAGTTTTTTCACTCTCGTGTCATCCGTGATTTGGAAGAATTCAAAGCCATGTCGGATGTCATTATCGCCAACCGCCACGCCGATGTGCTGGATGATGTAGCGGAAAAAGTTTATAGTCGTGATTTATTTGGGAATGATTAAGGAAAAGAAATGAAAATACTGGTAACGGGTACGGCGGGATTTATCGGATTCCATCTGGCCAAAAAACTTCTGGAACGGGGCGATGAGGTCGTCGGACTAGACAACATCAACGACTATTATGACGTCAACCTCAAATACGGACGCCTCAAAGAGCTGGGCATCGAAAAAGACTCGATCAGAGAGGGAGAGTTTTCGGTTTCATCGAAATATCCCGCCCACAGATTCGTCAAGCTGAACCTCGCCGACCGCGAAGGGATGGACAAACTTTTCCGCGAAGAGAAGTTCGATGCCGTGTGTAATCTCGCCGCCCAGGCGGGGGTGCGCTATTCCCTCGAAAATCCCCATGTCTATATCGACAGCAATGTTGTTGGGTTCATGAACATCCTGGAGGGGTGCCGCCACCACGGGGTCAAAAACCTCTCTTATGCTTCCAGTTCGTCGGTCTATGGCCTGAACAAGTCTCAGCCATTTAAGACTTCGGACCATACGGACCATCCGGTCAGCCTGTACGCCGCGACGAAAAAATCCAACGAGATGATGGCACATACCTATGCCCATCTTTATGGCATCCAGACGACGGGATTGCGGTTTTTTACCGTCTACGGACCGTGGGGACGCCCCGACATGGCCCCGATGCTCTTTACCGACGCGATTTTGAACGATCGGGCGATCAAGGTATTCAACCACGGCGATATGAGCCGGGATTTTACCTATATCGATGACATCGTCGACGGGATCATCAACGTCATCGACAACCCGGCACACTCTGATGCCGCGTGGGATGCACACAATCCTAATCCTAACAGCTCCAGCGCCCCGTATCGGATTTTTAACATCGGCAATAACACCCCTGTGCAGCTGATGGAATTTATCGGGACGATCGAGCGGGCATTGGGTAAAACGGCCGAAAAACAGATGCTCCCGATGCAAGACGGCGATGTCGTATCGACCTATGCCGATACGTCGGGGCTGGAAGAGGCGTTTGGCTACAAACCCGATACCAAACTATCCGAGGGGATCGGCAAGTTTATCGAATGGTATGGAAAGTTTTACATTAAATGAAAAATGTAAACAGCAGTAAGCATATCTATGTTTTAGATGATCTTAGAGGAATTGCTATATTGACAGTTGTCGTATACCATTATTTCTATGTATTTTATAAAAGTCATGATGTAAAAGATTTGTTCGTTCAAAATCTTAACGCATTTAATGACTTTTTGAATTTTGGTGCATTTGGTGTTTTTTTATTTTTTCTAGTAAGTGGTTTCGTGATTCCTATGTCTTTAAGAGGTGAAAATAGGCAACGCGTAGTGATTAATTTTTTTATTAAAAGGTTTTTTAGACTCTACCAAACCTAATGGTTTGCAATAATAAGTATTGTCAAAATTGTATTTTTGTTTAAAGACAAAAGTGTATTTTCTCTAAGACAGATATTGATAAACTTTACAATGATGCAAGATATACTAAAGGCTCAAAGTATCGATGGAGTGTTCTGGACGTTAATGATAGAGTTAAAATTCTATGTATTAACTGCGATATTTTTTTATATTGGGATTTTGAAAAAAATTAATCTGATTATATTGTTTTTTTTGGCACTGTCTATAAGCTCACTATATTTAAGTTACATGGATGGCAATAGGGGATTTGGGAATAATATTTGGTCATATTTGATGTTGATGTATTTAGGAACATCTTTTTATTTTTACTATATTAAAGAAATGAAAAAAAATACATTAATATATTTAACTTCTTTAGTTGTAGTATATTATTTATGTAATCAGTTCTTTTTATTTGATAATGGTTATGGCGCAAGATTTGGCTATTCGATGGCAACTATACTTTCAATTTTTATTTTTGGATTTGCTTTATATTGCAAAAGTTCGCTTTCTAGAATGACATCTCTATTGGGAAATATAAGTTATTCACTCTATTTACTGCATCAGGTTCTAGGATACTTATTAATAAATCAATTTATCGATGAAAGTGTTCCTGCTCCATATGCACAGTTTATTACTATTGTGGTAATGATCTTCTTTGCTTTTATAGTCAATAGATATATTGAAATGCCTACCAATAGATTCGGACACAAATATGTTAAGTAACCTCAAATCCAACACCTATATAATGCAAATCGCAACATTGATGAGCGGTTCGCTAGCTGCGCAGGTTATCATGTTTGCGGCAATGCCTATCATCACACGCTTATATTCGGCAGATGAATTTGGTATGTACTCTCTCTTCTTTTCTATTATTTCTATAGTCGGTGTGGTATCTAGTTGGAAATATGACCTTGCAATAATGTTGCCAAAGAGTGATAGAGATGCACAGGCACTAGTTTTCTTGTCAATAGGTATTACGACAGTCATGACTGCGATAAGTATAATAGTTGTTTATTTACTTTATGACTTCTTAATTACTTATTTTACAGGTGCTCCTTATATTATTTGGTTAATTCCTCTTGGTATCGGTATAACCGGTTTTTTTCAGATTTTTAATGCATATTCAAGTAGACAGCAGTTTTATAAAAAAATCGCTACTGTCAAAGTCTCTAACTCATTGTTGACTGCTGCTGTGCAGGGATTCAGTAAATTCATGTTTAAATTTGATGGATTGGTTCTTGGTAAAATATTTGCTGATATGGTTTCCGTTCTCCTGTTATTGAATCAGCATGTCAAAAGACAAACACTTCAGTTAAAATCACTTTCAAGGAGGCGTTTGATTGTTAATGCAAAACGCCATGACCATTTTCCAAGGTATCAGAGTTTTACTGTTTTTCTCAATGCAATTTCTCAAAACCTCCCTGTTCTACTGCTTGCTTATTTTTATTCTGCAGAGATTGCAGGTTTTTATGCTTTGACTGTCAGGATTTTACAAGCTCCAATTGTACTTATTGGTTCTTCAACACGAGAAGTCTATTACCAAAAAGCATCGAAAATGTATGCAGAGGGGAAAAATATTTTTGATCTTTATCTGAAGACAACCAAAGGATTGGTGAAGCTATTTATTCTACCGTTGATCATTGTGGGATTAACTG
Source organism: Campylobacterota bacterium (assembly GCA_030836825.1). Classification (GTDB taxonomy): domain Bacteria; phylum Campylobacterota; class Campylobacteria; order Campylobacterales; family Sulfurimonadaceae; genus Sulfuricurvum. Next base: position 2,309 of record JAUPLR010000087.1, on the reverse strand, counting down.
GAGAAGCTTTGTTCGGATTTATCTTCGGTGCATCATGGGAAGCTTCTGGGGTTTTTGCACAAATCTTAATTTTATGGTTTTTCTTTTTATTTATCAATACTCCGTCTATAATTACATATAGTATTTTGAAACTGCAAAAAGTTCAGTTAAAAATAGAGATAGTTTCTTTGGTATTAAGATTTTTAGCAATATATTTAGGTTTTTATTTTTTTGATTCTTATCTTGTTTCTGTTACATTATTTTCGATCAGCAGTATACTGATTAATATTTATGCTATTAGTTTTATATACTTTAAACTTCATTACAAGAAGGAAGTATCATGTCAATAAATTTCTTAGGTGATGTTTTTTTGGATAATGCTTATGCCATCGATGTTGATTTGGATGATTATATTTTCAATTTGGAATTTCCATTGTCTACATCTGGGATACCTGCAAAAAACAAAATCAACCTAGGCGTTGAGCAGTCACATATTTTCGAAACATTCAAAAAGTTTCCTCTAGCAGTCAATTTAGCTAACAATCACATTATGGATTATGGAGAGAAGAGTTTTTCTGAGACATTGGCCTTTTTACAAAAACATGATATTGCTTTTTTCGGTGCAGGAAATACTCAGAATAATTTCAATAACCCATGCATTATTAAGAAAGATAAAAAGAAAATCGCTCTACTCGGCTACAGCTGTCCATCAACACATTCTGTATTTGGTAGTGACCAGGTGAATGGTAGTGCATTGCTTGATGATGAAAAAGCAATAGAAGATATCCAGGCATGCCGAGCTTCCTCTGATATGGTTATTCTAAATCTTCATTGGGGAGATGAAGAGATAAGATATCCAAAACCCTCTGATGTAACAAGGGCGAGAAAATTCATTGACGCAGGAGCTGACTTGATTATCGGACACCATGCTCATGTCATTCAAAGTACTGAAGTTTATAAAGGAAAGCATATCTTCTATGGCTTGGGAAACTTCATTTTCCCAGATTTTGATGTGCCGGCATATTACGATGGTGAAAAGTTTCAAAAAAAAGCTTCCAAGAAACAGAATAGGGCCAATAAAGAGGCATTGATTGTAGACCTTTCAGATGTTGCTGCTCTTACATATCGAACCACTTTTTTTGATGGCAAGACAGTATGTTTACAAAAAACTAAAATTCCTTCATGGATTCCTAAAACGGAAAAAAGCTATCGTCGATATTACAAACTTTGGCAGAGAAAGAGGATGATTGAACTTTATCTTCAGAATCCACGAGTACCGAATTTAAAACAGATTAAGTTGTTTTTGGGGATAAATAGATGAATAAACGTGTTGCTATACATCATTATTCTGGCGACTTTAGTGATCGATGGATCGAGTATTGTCGAGAAAAAGAAATTGAATACGAAATCGTGGACTGCTACCGAAATGATATCGTGGCTGTTATGAAAAACTTTGACGTATTGTTGTGGTCCTGGAATTTGAGTCATCATGAATCTTTGCAATTCGCAAAAGAGCTTATCTATTCTCTGGAAGTTATGGGTAAAAAAGTCTTTCCAGATTTTAGGACATCCTTTTTTTATGACAACAAAGTCGGCCAAAAATACATTCTGGAGTCGGTCGGTGCACCACTGGTTCCCACATGTGTCTTTTATGATCAAGAGAGTGCAAAACATTGGGCAGAGCAGACGATTTTTCCAAAAGTCTTTAAACTTTCAGGCGGCGCAGGTTCCATGAATGTACAGCTCTGTAGAACACAAAACGAAGCACTCAAATTAATAAGAAAATCTTTTTCTACAGGTTTTTCCCCTGTTGACAGACGTGCATGGTTTGTAGACAAAGTGAAAAAGTTCAAAGAAAAGCCATCAAAAGATACGTCGATTAAACTTATTAAAGCTTTTGGAAGACTTTTCATACCAACCAAGAAAGAAAAAGTTATGAGCCATGAAAAAGGCTATGCCTATTTTCAAGAGTTTATACCCAATAACGAATTTGATATAAGAGTTATCGTTATTGGAGAAAAAGCTTTTGCCCTGAAAAGATTGTGCAGGGAGAATGACTTTAGGGCTTCAGGCAGCGGAAAGATCATTTATGACCAAGAAAAAATAGACATAAGTTGTGTAAAAATTGCGTTTGATGTGTCCAAAAAACTTGATGCACAGTGCATGGCCTATGATTTTGTATTTGATATAAATAACCAGCCATTGATTGTCGAAATGAGCTATCACTTTTCTCCATATGCTTACGATAAGTGCGAAGGCTATTGGGATGAGAGATTGCACTGGCACAATGAAAAAGTTAATCCGCAATATATGATTATTGAGCAACTTCT
>JAUPLR010000086.1 GCA_030836825.1 Campylobacterota bacterium | reverse complement strand
CTATAGAGAGGGGGAAACGCCCGGTCCCATTCCGAACCCGGAAGCTAAGACCCTCTTCGCTCATAATACTGCATCTTTCAGGTGTGGAAACGTAGGTCGCCGCCTGGCCTCAGATTTCTCCTCTTATTTAACTCTTCCCTTCCTTTAATAATTTTAAACTGATATACTCTCGTTCATGAATACAACTTTATTTTTTCTCAGATCATCCGAACAAAAAATTGCTTTTAACGTATTGCCGTATGTTTTTGCTTATGAGATCCCTCTTGTTAATCCGTATACGTATGACTATGGTTTTAAGAATACGGATGTTGGGATCTATACACTCACGAATAATGAAATATCCGGTGCTGCTTGGATACGTTTGTATAAAGAAACTGATAAGATTAGTGGTTATGTGGACGATGTCACGCCTTTGCTTATAATCGGCGTATTGCCTGATGTTAGAAACATGGGAATAGGCTCCTTGATCATGGAACAGCTATTACAAGAAGCAGCCGTTTTGTATGAACAAATAAGCGTTAGCATTGTATTAAATTCTCGTGAAGTAAAATTTTATGAGCGATTGGGCTTTGTCCCTCTGATTGACTCAGGACAAAAAGATGTTTTTACAATGATTAAGAAACTTGAGAAAAAAGCAATAATACGGCCAACGGATGGGTATGATCCGCACCGTTGGATGGATTAAAGAGATTAGAGGTCACCCTCTATGACTTGCTTGAAAGTGTTGTAATATACGGACTGCATATCGGTTAGTTTCATGGTGACATCATTGACTGTGAATGTATCTCCGCCAACGTTACCTATTTTTTGAAATTTAAGATCACCCAGCATTGCTTCAAAAGAGGTACAATTTTCATGGGCTACTTCGATAATCGCTCTGGACATACTCTCCGCAAATACATCACGAGAGTTGGAAACACTTATAGTAGCTTTAATCCCTTTTCCGCTGACGCATGCCATTTTAGCCAATGCAATGGCTGCACCGCCTGCACTGCAATCTTTTGCTGAAGCTAAAAGCCCTTTTTTATTGGCTTCGATGACGAGGTTCCATAATGCACGTTCTGTATTATAGTCAATACTTGGGATAGTTCCTGCAACGGTTGCGTAAAGCTCTTTCATGTAGAGCGACCCGCCAAATTCGCTTTTGTTTTCCCCTATTAAATAGACAGCGTTGCCGTCCTTTTGGAAGTTTGAAAGAAGCACTTTATGCTGATTTTCGTTTACCCCGACCATCGCGATTGCCGGTGTTGGGAAGACTGATTTGCCATTTGTTTCATTGTAAAGGGATACGTTTCCTCCGATGACTGGGGTGTTGAGTTCAAGACAGGCTTCTTTGATTCCCAGACACCCTTGCGCAAATTGCCACATAACCTCCGGATTTTCTGGATTTCCGTAGTTAAGACAGTCTGTGATTGCTTTTGGGGTTGCTCCGCTCATAGCGACATTACGACCGCTCTCGATAACGGCTGCTGCAGCTCCTGCTTTTGGATCGATGTAACAGTAGCGTACGTTACAATCCGCGCTCATGGCTAAAGCAACCCCTGTTTCTTTGATACGGATAACGGAGGCATCAAGCTCTCCCCCTTTTTTAATCGTGCTGGCTTGTACCATAGAATCGTATTGCTGATAAATCCATGCTTTGTCAACGACCTCCATGGATGCGATGAGTTTTTCAAAAGCACTTTGATTGTCAATGGCGTCAAAATCGTTGAGGGTTACGTTTGCAATAGCGTCCAAGTAGGTTGGGCGACTCATTGGACGATCCAAAATAGGTGCTTCTTCACTGACCGGATCAACGGGAACATCAGCGCATTTTTCGCCATGCCAAAACAGCTCCATATTGCCTGTTGCGGTTACTTCGCCAATAACGGCACAGTCAAGGTCCCATTTTTCAAAAATATCGATGATGGCTTGCTCTGTTCCTTTGCGTGCGCAGATAAGCATACGTTCTTGGGACTCTGAGAGCATAAATTCATAAGGAGTCATTCCCTCTTCGCGTGCGGGTACTTTATCAAGATGCATAATCATACCGCTTCCCGAGCGTCCTGCCATTTCAAAAGAACTGGACGTAAGACCCGCAGCGCCCATATCCTGAATGCCGATGACGTAATCGGTTTTGAAAAGTTCTAAACACGCCTCTAGCAGTAGTTTTTCAGTAAACGGATCACCCACTTGGACGGTTGGGCGAAGGCTTTTAGAGGCTTCGGTAAAGCTGTCAGAACTCATCACTGCCCCGCCAAGGCCATCACGCCCTGTTTTGCTTCCTACGTAGATAACGGGATTGCCGATTCCCTCTGCACGACCATAGAAGATTTCATCGCTTTTTGCAAGACCCAAAGTAAAGGCATTAACGAGGATATTTCCATTGTAGCACTCATCAAAACTCGTTTCGCCGCCGACAGTTGGCACACCCATACAGTTACCGTATCCACCGATGCCGGCAACGACACCGCGTACGAGATAACGCTGATGAGCGCTTACTGCATCCTTGTTGAGAACATTCCCAAAACGCAGTGCATTGAGGTTGGCAATAGGGCGTGCACCCATGGTGAATACGTCGCGCATGATTCCGCCAACCCCCGTTGCTGCCCCTTGGTACGGTTCGATGAAACTGGGGTGATTGTGGCTTTCCATTTTAAAAACAGCCGCATAGCCGCCACCGATATCGATGACACCCGCATTTTCACCCGGACCTTGGATAACCCATGGTGCTTTGGTTGGGAAACCATTGAGGTGTCTTTTAGAGGATTTATAACTGCAGTGCTCACTCCACATCGCTGAGAAAATGCCGATTTCTACGAGATTTGGCTCGCGGCCAAGAATTTTTTTAATATGAACATAATCGTCATTGGATAGTTTGTGTTGTTTGAGTACGGTTTGGATGTTTTCGAGAGTGCTCACTGCGATTCCTTGAACAAATTAAAGATAGTCGCGATTATACCAAAAGGGGTTCGTCTCCTCTCTTAAAAGAGGGGTAAAACTTTTTTAAAATTGGTTTTGCAGCATTGCGTCAAAGGCATTTACTTTTTCCATGGCTTTTGCGATGAGAGTATCCATTTGATTGGTATTAATATGATAGCGTTCAATGAAGGGTTTGATGGAATCGTAGTCCATATTTTCGATATGACGAGTTACGGTTACCAATTGCCCCCATTTTCCTCGTGCTTCAAACATAGCGTCCTCAATTTCCTCGGATATGTGAATTTTGTGTAGAAACTCGCGATGGTCAATGTTCAGCAAAAGATGTATTAGCGAAAGCATTCCAACCAAGTAAGCAGTATCCAGCTCTTCTCTAGTACATGTAGGGGAACTCAATTTCAAGAGCCCTGTAATGATTTCTGTCCGATTAATCACCATGAGGAGAAGGGGATGGTTGCTTTTTGAATCCGCTTTATTGGATACGAGCAGTAAAAGCAGCCAATTGCTCAAGGCTTTACGTCCTACAAGAGTGATTACTTGGCGTATGGATTTGACGGAGGTGGAGAACGCAAAGAATGAGGAGTTAATAAACTGCATTAGCTGAAGTAAAAGAGCGTGATTTTGCTCTAATGTTTTGACAACTTCGGCAATATCAACATTGTTTTGCAGTTGAGTCCACACTTGCAGTACTTGTTCCTGAGACATAGAAAGGGATTCATTTTCTATTATGTGGGGACGTTTAATATAATAACCCTGAAAATAATCGGCTTCATACTTTTTGTACTCTTCAAATATTTCCTGCGTTTCAACTTTGAAGGCGATAAGTTTTTGATTTAGTTTCTTTAATTGCCGGCAGACATCCGCGCTGGGTTCTTCCAAATTTCGAAGAGCATCTATGCGTATATAATCTAACCATGGGTGCAGCGCTTTAATTTGCGCAAGCGTCTTGGCATTTAAAGTACAGCCGTTTACTCCGAATCGATACCCCTCTTTATGCAGCTGTTTTAGAGCGTCTTCCAGATCGGGATTAAAAAAGGAGGACTCCAAGATCATAAGCACAAAGTGCTCTTTCGGAATGGTTGTGAGAATCGGACTTTTTAAAAATTCAATGTCTACTTTCAAAAACCCTAAGTGACCACTTAGAACGTTGTCCAGTCCAAAGGTGCTAAGAATACGTTCTAAAAGAGATGCGGTAATCAAAATATCGGAGGGGTCAGTATCCAATGCATCATCGCGAAACAAAATGTCGTAACCCATGATAGTATAGCGTGCGTCGCAAATAGGTTGGCGACCGATTAAGCTCATGAGAACTCCTTAATAAAATCCATAGTCAGACTCATTGCGATGATTTTTTTTGAGCGAATAAATATCTATGTAAGTGATCAAGTCTACTTCATAATTTTTTTTTCCATGGGGTAAAATAACCGTGAATTCATCTCCTTGCCCTTTTCCAAAAAGGGCACGAGCCAGCGGTGAGTGAACCGAGATGAGCCCATTTTCGGGTTCGCTTTCGAGTGTTCCACAGATGGTATAGGTAAAAGAATCATCGCTTTCTTGATCGATAATGCGTATCGTTGCACCAAAATGTGCACGGCTGTGATCCAGAGTTGAGGGGTCTATCATCTGCGCTTTTTGAATCATGGAACTGAGATAAAAAAGACGTTTATCAATATGCCGCAATTTTTCTTTGGCCGCATGATACTCGGCATTTTCACTGCGATCACCCAGTTCAGCAGCCCGTTGTTTTTCTTGATTTACTCTTGGTTTTTCGACATCTTTGAGGTACTTAAACTCTTTGAGCAGTTCATCGTACCCTCTTGGAGTCATGGGTTCGACGGACATATTATTTATTAAAGCCCAAAATATAATACGTTGGCTTATCTTGAACTTTCTGTATGGCTACTTTGAATTTTTCACAAAAATGGTTGATTTTATCCCATGCTTCGGATTTGCTGATATCGCTTGTTGCGTCAATTTTTATTTTAAAGTAGTTGTTGCTATTGGAAAGTGCTACGTAGGATTCGCAGGTTTTAAGCGTTTCATGAAGATCCATAATGTGTTTAATGATCTTTTCGTATCCGTGGGTATTTTTTTCGATATTCTCTAATTGCACCAAAAGTGCTTCGTTGGCAATAAGCCCCAACTGATTTAAAACTGCGTCGTGTGTCATGACTGAAAATTCCTTCTCATAAAATAAGAGTTTATTCTACCATAGTAAGGAGAATTAGACTATAATATCCCTATGAAATCGCTCCTAATTCGTCTTACACATGGTCTTTATGATCAAGACATCGCCCCCCAAGAGCGTGAACTCGTTGTTCAGTGGCATAGTATGAAGTTATTGACGCTCATTGAAGGTAAATATCAGTTCTCCTCTCAGTATCGAGCGGGCATTATCAGCCTGACACAAACGTGCGGGGCCTATCTTCAGACAATCGGTGAAAGTATCCGTGATCATTTTATTGATACTGCCAATCTTATGGGTGCCAAGAATGGAGATCTTGTCATTGCGCAGCGGTTGTTGGGTAAGCGAGGGGGTCCCAGCGCAAAAGTGATTCTCGTGGTAGGGCGCAGTGAAACCTTTAGCGTTGCCATCGTGGCTCAGAAAAACAGTACCTTGGTGTTGCAAGATATTCGTACCGAACAGCCTTCCGGATTTTCACTCATTGATTTGCCCGATACAAGCGAGGGATCTGTTTATCAGATCAATAATCAGACGGGAACAATCACGGCGTATTTGGGAAATCTCAGTGATCCCAAAGTGGATGAGAAGATTGTTCTTGCCCTTTATAACAAACACGATGAATTCGAGCAAGAAGTGCTTGAAATGGCGGCCTCTTTTCCCAAAGTTGTTGATGCGTCACTTTACCCTGATCGGCGTGATCTGCGCCATTTGCCATTTTGTACGATTGATCCTGTGACCGCCAAAGATTTTGATGATGCGATTTGTTATATTCCCAAAACCAATACACTGTACGTGGCGATTGCGGATGTCAGTGAATACGTCAAACCCTTTGGTGCCATCGATGCCGAAGCCATTTATCGCAGTTTTTCGATTTATCTGCCACATCGATCTATCCCTATGCTTCCGCGAGAACTCAGTGAAACGCTGTGTTCACTTCAGCCGTTGGTGGATCGTTTGGCGTATACGTTTGAGCTCAAAATTAATCCATCGACCTATGAAGTGGATTCGTTTGAACTCTATGAGTCCATTATCCACTCCCATCGTCGATTCAGCTATGAGGACATTGATGCCTTTTTGTCAGGAAATCTTGAAGCGAGTAACGAAAAAGAAGCTCTTACTCTTGCCTATATACCCGCACTCAATGACCTTACGGGAAAATTGCGCGAAGAGCGGTATAAAAAAGGGTACCATTTTCGCTCCAGTGAGTTGGAGATGCGCATTGATGAAGCAGGTAATATTATCAAAACCGAGTTTGCCGTTGAAACGCCCTCGCATGGGCTTATTGAGGATTGTATGCTTTTGGCCAACAAAGCGGCGGCTTCGATGTATGAGAGGGGTGTTTTTCGTATTCATGAAACACCCAGTGCCCTAAAGCTTCAGTCCCTTTATCAAGAATTGGCGAGTATTGGTATCTTCGTCGAGTTTCAAGGTTCGATCAAAGATACGATCACTGCCATCCAAGCTGAAGCCGAAAAACGAGACCTTACCAGCGAAGTGGATACGTTGATCATCCGTGCGCAGATGCAGGCCCGTTATGCCCCTTATAATCTGGGACACTTTGGATTAGGGTTTGATCACTATACCCATTTCACCTCTCCTATTCGCCGATACAGTGATCTCATAGTACACCGATTGCTCAAAGCGATCAAAGCAGGGGATACAGAAGAGGGCTCTTACGTACTGCGTAATATCGAATCTCTGTGTACCTCCATCAGCGAAAAGGAGCGAGAAGCCAGCGATATAGAGATACGCTTCCAAGAGCGTAAATTTGCACGTTGGGCGCATACCGTCATCGGTCAAAGCTTCAAAGCCCGTGTTATGCGTGCGGAAGATCAAATTATTGCAGAGATTCATGATGTGGTAACGGGAGCGAAGGTGAATGTTTCCACTCAATTTGGGCTTATGCTCTTTGACGACATCATCGTCAAAATTGAAACGTCCAATCTGGCTACGGCGAAAATTACGGGTTCTTTTGTAAGTCGAGGCGAAAAGGAAACGGATGAATAGACAAGATCTCGACCGTCATCTGCAAAACAATTCTGCTCCGCGTGCCATGGCACTTTTTGGTGAAAGTCCTTTTTTGATTGACCGCTATGCCCAAAAACTGTCAAAAATAGAGGGGGCTTCGGTTCTGAGCCTCTACCATGATGAATACGATTTTAATACAGCCAAAGCCCATCTTTCACAAGGTTCGTTGTTCGGGGATCAAAATCTGCTGATTGTCAAACATGAAAAAAAGATTCCCAAAGCTGAACTGGATACCCTCGTAGAACTGGTCGGAAAAAACGAAGACAATACGTTTATTTACTGTTATATGGGAGAGGATGTAAAAGGGGCAGATACGGCGTTCAAAGGTTCCCATACGGGGTCTGTTCGTTTCTTTCATCCCTATGCCAATGAAGCACGGGCTATTGTATTGCAAGAAGCCAAAGAGATAGGTTTGCAGCTTGACTCGTCAGCGGCTTTTCATCTGCTGGAAATGCAAAATAATGATTTGTCCCTAGCGTGCAATGAACTTTCAAAACTGCTTATTTTAAATAAGCCAATCACAATCAAAGAGATCGATGAGCAGGTATTTGGCCTGAGTGAGATTAAAATCGATTACTTTATAACTCAAGTCATTGAAAAAAAAGAGTTTCTTCCTTCTTTGCGCCATTTATTGGAATCGGGAGAAGATGAGATTCGACTGCTTACTGGGATCAGTGCTTTTTTGACGCAGTTGTATTTGTTTAACACCGCTATCAAGATACACGGTATTGCCGATTCAGCTCTTGTCCTTGGGTATAAGCTTCCCGGTTTTATTGAAAAAGAGCGTGCGGCTCTTTCGATTAAAATCACCCCTGAGGCGTATAAAAAAGGGTTGAATCTTTTGTTGGATACCGAGTTGAAAATGAAAGCAGTCGGCTCTCCGGATCAGGAAGCGCTTTTGCTATCCTCTCTTCTTAAGCTTCAAAGTTTCATTTAGATAAAACTTATATTAAGTTATTTTTCAGTATAATCCGCGCGTTCCTTGCTCTTTGCAACACGACTGTCGTGCTGTATAACAACCATAAGGGGCGAACACCATAAGGAGACATACGTTATGAGACATTACGAAAACCTAGTAATCGTAAAACCTACTCTTACTGAAGAAGAAATCAAAAACACTCTTGCGATCGTCGAAGAGTTTATCACATCAAACGGTGGTGAAATCATTGCACGTGACCCAATGGGTATGAAAAAATTGGCTTACCCGATCGAGAAAAACGCTCGTGGTTATTTTTACGTAATTTATTACAAAATTGCACCTTCTGCAATCAGTGAAATTGAGCGTCGTTTCCGTATCAACGAGGAAATTTTGCGTTTCGTAACGATGAAATACGATACAAAGCGTGAGATCAAGGCATGGAACGATATGGTTGAAAAAACCAAAAAAGTCACCCCTGCCGCTTCTACCGCTGTTGTTGCTGAGAATACAGAAGAAGTAGCTTCTTAAGCCCTAAGGAAAACACATGTTTAATAAAGTGATCTTGGTTGGAAATTTAACGCGCGACATCGAGCTTCGATATTCGCAAAGCGGTTCTGCGATTGCAAACACTGCGATTGCTACGAGCCGTAAGTTTACAGTCAACGGTGAGAAAAAAGAGGAGACATGTTTTGTTGACATCACTTTTTTCGGGCGTTCGGGTGAGATTGCCAATCAATACCTTCGCAAGGGCTCTAAGATCCTTGTAGAGGGAAGATTACAATTTGAACAATGGGTTGACAAGACAAGCGGACAAAAGCGCTCCAAGCACTCCGTTATTGTTGAAACGATGCAAATGCTCGATTCACGTGGCGGCGAAGCTTCTCAGGGTGGCTACAATGAATACAGCGATGCCGGAAGTAGTCAAGGCGGGGGTTATGATGCTCCACAGCCAAAGGCATACAACCAAGCTCCTGCATACAGCAAGCCATCTCCGGTAAGAATGCCGGAAAACAATCTCCCGGAGATTGATATTAACGAAGACGAAATTCCGTTTTAACGAAAGCACAAGGATAGAACCATGTCAGAAAAAAGAAAATACAAAAAACGGTTTTGCAAATATTGCGAACAAAAAGTAGATTTCATTGATTACAAAGATGTATCATCATTGAAATATTCGCTCTCTGAGCGTTTTAAAATCATGCCACG
>JAUPLR010000085.1 GCA_030836825.1 Campylobacterota bacterium | reverse complement strand
CTCGCCATGCTTGAAGATGATGAGATCATACGCGTGGTTCGAAAAATAAATAAATTAGGAAAGTTAGCATGAGCGTATTAAATGAACAAGAGCGCGATGGCTTAGAAGATGTTTTTTTATCCATATCCCAAGCACACCTTTCGCCCTTTAAATGGTCTCTATCTCACTATCATTGCTATTGGATGCTCAACCTGAGAGAATCAATTTTTCGCTTTTCGAACGACTGCTTTGGTGTTAAAAAGAACAAAAAGTCTCCAAAATGGACAATTTTTCAAAAGAATTACCAAAAAGTCGAAAAACACAGATAAATTTAAGCTAAGAGATATTAAAGTAGTCGCGTTTGAATTACTTTCCTCAGTGTTTCCCGTGAAGCAGGAGGTTGAAGTGAATGTCATCTATCTAACATTAAGGGTAATAAATGAACAAAGCGCAATTCGTAGAGTTGGTACAAAAAAGTGGTGGTTACAAAACTAAGATTGAAGCTGAAACAGCTATCAAGGCATTTACTGAAGCGGTAACGGAAGCACTCGTTTCTAAAGAAGAGGTTTCTTTGGTGGGCTTTGGAAGTTTTGCTGCGTCACTACAAAAAGGCAAAAGCGGTACAGTGCCGGGTACGACTAAAACTTACACTACTTCTGACAAAATGGTTCCTAAATTCAAACCAGGCAAAAGTCTTAAAGATTCTGTAGCTGCGGCTAAATAATTCCCTTTCGCACTTTTCGAGGATTCCCTCGAAAATGCAGATGCTTTTCTTCTCTTTTTTCTTTTCCAAATTAGGTTATAATTGCTGATTGTTAGATTAAGAGGTTTTTTTTGTTGCTTTCATTTTTTTCCTTTTTAAAATCATCCAAAACGCTCCCTGTTGAACGTACAGCAGAAAATAGCTCCTCCGCTTTTGACGATTTTATTTTAGAAGAGGAAGCTACTTTGCTTACTGATTTCACGCTGTATCTTCATGACAAGCAACGTAAAATTGACCTCTTACTTTTTTTGCCCCACTATGGCTTATATTTGGGAGAAAAAATCACCTGGAATTTGCGTGAACTCAAAGGGATGAGAGCAAAGCGTTTAACCCATCAAAGTCATAAAACACCGCATACGCACATAGAATCGACGGAAAACGCTATTTACCAAAAGCTTCAGGATGTACTCTCTTTTGATTCCACCCCTATCCAACGTATTTTTTGGATGAAAAATCTCACGAATGCCGAATTTAACACCCTTAACTCAACTTTTCATGAACTCTTACCAAGGGGACGGCTCATTTTTCAAGATGACACGGCACAAGATATCCAAACCAAACTGCATGCCCTGCAGGAGTATCAAGCGGATCCCTTCTTAAAACTCAAGGTTATTGGGGCACTGAGGGCACATGCGTTACGGCTTCCCACCGCAAACGACCCTTTCGGCTCATTTATCTCATACCAGCAGCAACTTTTCTTTGATGCTCCTCTTGCAACCCGAACCATTCTCAGTTTATATGGACCCCACAGTAGCGGTAAAAGCACGGTGTTTATTCGAAAAATAATGGATTATTTACTCATCAATCCGCAAGCCTCTTCTCTGGTTATCACGCCCACGAAACTTGGCGGTGAATTGCTACGAAACGAGCTTGTGGCTCTCATGGAATTTTCAGCCGTAAAATGCAACGTATCGAACGTCCATTTTTACACCCAAGAGGATAAAGACAAGCCCATTGAAACGAATCCATTATTTCATACAAGTACCTTAATAGCCTGTGATGACGTTCATCTAATGAATGCCGACACACTGGAACGAATTGTTGAGTCCAAAGGTTCCCGATCGTTATTGCTGTGCGGTGTCAATCCTCCAACTTTCACCCATGCTCAAACCTATGCTCTGGACACCGTTTATCGTACCCCAATCGTCAACACTGTTCATTTTACCCACACCAAGGGGGCACTCTTTGCTTTGCTTACCGGCTTAAAAACTCATTTTGAGACAACCGCCAGCAAGCTTGTTATGATTCTATTGCCAACCCAAAAAATGATCGTTGAGTATCAAAAAGCCATTGAAGAGCATTTGAACGTTAAATGCAGAATCCTCAATGATCATTTTAGCTTACAATACAATAACCTCGAAGAGATCACCCTCTGTACGCCTGAATACAGCTGTGGACTCAGTGTGCCGCATAGCTATCTCATCAATCTTAACAGCGATGATCTTCTCTATTATCCCCTAGCGTTAAGCCGTGCATCAGATACGGTCACTATAATCTCCGAAGCTAATTTGGAGAGATGAAATGACAGAAATTATCAATTCAGTCTGTTTAGATTTTAAACCACAAACTTAGGAGTTAATTAATGCGTATACTGCTTTCTTTAGTGCTTGCTTCAAGCTTTCTTTTGGCCGCCCATCCACGGGTATCACTGCAAACAACACAAGGCGAGGTTATTCTGGAACTTTATGAGGATGTTGCGCCCCTTGCCGTTGAAAATTTTACAACGTTGGCCAAAAATGGCTATTACAATGGTTTGACTTTTCACCGTATCATTAAAAACTTTATGATACAAGGTGGCGACCCAACCGGTACAGGTGCCGGAGGGGAGTCTATGTGGAAAAAACCGTTCAAAGATGAGTTTAAATCAGGAGTTGTTTTTGACAAAGCCGGTGTTTTGGCAATGGCCAATGCAGGACCGCGCACCAATGGGAGCCAGTTCTTTATTACCGCTGCGCCAACCTCTTGGCTCAATGGTTATCATACGATTTTTGGAAAAGTTGTCGTCGGGATGGATGTTATCGGAAAACTCAATAATGTCCAAACAAGCAATGACAAGCCGATTCAAGCACAAAAAATACTCAAAGCCACCGTTCTTCCATAAACAAACTTCCTCATTTCTGAGGAAGTTTTGCTAATGAATCCAATACACTTTTCTGCTTTTGTTGATCCAACTTTTTATCATTAGAAACAAACATATAAAATTCAACCCGTCTGTTTTTAGCACGATTGGCTTCACTTGTATTGGCCGCCAGAGGTTTTCCTGCTCCGAACCCTGCGCTGGAAAGACGCTCAGCCGCTACACCGTTTTGAATAAGCTCACGGACTACTGTTTCCGCTCTAGCATTTGAGAGATCAAAATTGTCGCGATACTGCGTCCCTGCCGGCAATGCTTGATTGTCCGTATACCCCCGAACAGAGACATCAACGGTTGGAGGCAGTGTCTTAATAATATCGGCAACTCTTTTGACAAACAGATGCATCTCTTGATCGTCAATCGTAGCATTCGAGCCTCTAAAGGGAATCGTGGCCGGGAGCTTTAATAGCGTTCCATCCATACTTTGATCCAAAGCCCCCTCACCTGCAGAGACATTTTGCATTTCCGCCTCTTGGGCACTGCTGTCTTGCTCTGCCCCCTCGCCCACCGTAGGACTATTTTCCAGTAAAGCACCGCCTTTCGTTATCGGCATTTTACCTACGCTCGATTTCTCTGATTTATCTGACGACTCAGGGTTCATCGGCAATACCGGGCTCATCTCTTCGGGTGCCGGCGAATAATCGTAAATTTTTACAAACTCTTCTTTGAGTGCGCGCACTTTTTCTTTATTTACGGATGCAAGCGCGTAAAGGGCAATAAACAAGGCCAACAGAAGGCTGAAGAAGTCAGCCGTCGGAACCGCCCATTTTTCACACACTTCACATTGCGGACATTTTTTAGCTTTTTTCTTTCCCATTTAATTGCTCATTACGTAAATTGGCTGTGCTTTTCTTCTGCAGGTGAGAGAAAATTAAGCAGTTTTGCTTCCAGAGTACGCGGATTATCGCCATGAACGATTCCAATTATCCCCTCAAGCATCACTTTTTGCTCTTTGACAATATGATGCGATTTGGCAATCATTTTACGTCCCCACGGTCCAAGCAAAACGTAAGAAGAAAAAATTCCCGTAACCGTTGCCGTAAATGCTCCGGCAATACCCTGTGCCATTTCAGCTGGATTATCAAGCTAGATCGGAAGAGCGTCGT
>JAUPLR010000084.1 GCA_030836825.1 Campylobacterota bacterium | reverse complement strand
TTCTTTGTTAAACAAGACAACTCCGCCGTATTGTCGGTTGTCGTTATCGCTTTTGTTGATAAAAAGCATCCAATCGCCAAAATGGTGCCCGAATTCCGAAGCGGTAAGATTGAATTTGGCTTCGCTTTTTTTGGCTTGGGTGAAGTTTTTGTTGATGTGTTTTAGATAAGGCGTAATGACTAAAAAGTTAACGAATAAAAGCAGGCTAAGGGTAAAAGCCGGAAGGGCTAATATCCGTACTAAAAATCGCGGAGAGAT
The DNA here is from genome assembly GCA_030836825.1 of Campylobacterota bacterium. Classification (GTDB taxonomy): domain Bacteria; phylum Campylobacterota; class Campylobacteria; order Campylobacterales; family Sulfurimonadaceae; genus Sulfuricurvum. The sequence goes on along the minus strand of JAUPLR010000084.1, from coordinate 6,003 downwards.
CCCCATGGAAAAGACGACCACCATTTCATTGTCATTAGAAAGGCGAAAAAACGTCAGTGCAGCGGAGACAAAAAAAGCAATTGGAAGGGTATAAAAAAGCAGCTCAGGAAGAGTAAAAAGATACATTTTCCCCATTTCCAAAAGGTTTATGGTAATGACGGAGGTTAATGTCGCTAGTTTTATCATAAAAATAACCGATGCTATGGTAAACAACGGTATGAAAATAGAGAAAAACAAAACGTTTAAATGGGAAAAAATATACTGACGCAGTTTACCCATAAAGTGCTTCCAAATAAAGACTCACTTGGGTGTCAAACATTAGGACAATCCATGTGGCAATGGCAAGAAAGGGGATGAATGGGAGCTGCAACGACTCCTCATCGTCGGTACGGGTTAAGAGAAGTGCCGGCAGGGCAAGAACGGCTGAGAGGAAAACAGCGACCAACGCCAGCTTAATCCCTAAAACAGCACCCATGGTCGCGGCGATCATAATGTCTGCCTCCCCCATCGCCTCTTTTTTGATGGCATACGAAAGGTAAAACCGCAACAGCGTAAATCCACCCGCGAACAGCAGTGCATTGGTAAAATGGGTTATGAAGTCAGGGAAAGTTGTGGCGCTGAATATGGCAAAGGTGAGGGCGCTGAGATTGATGCTGTCGGGAACCATTTTGTAGCGAAAATCGATAACGGAGAGAGCCATGAGCAGGGCGAAAACCATCGCGATAGCGAATGCTTGATAGGTGATCCCAAATTTCCATGCGGCACACATGAAGATAAGGCCGCTTAGGACTTCCACAATTGGGTATTGAATGGAAATTTTAACCCCGCAAAAAGCGCATCTTCCACGTAAAATAAGCCATGAAAGGATAGGGACGTTGTGCCATGCCCGCAAGGGGGTATTGCAGCTCATGCAATGAGAGGCAGGAAAAGAGATGTTTTGATCAATCGGGGTACGAAGGATTAACACATTGAGAAAAGAGCCGATTATGGCTCCCAATATAAATACGATTGCCCATTCCATCAGTGCAGTCCTCCAAAACGTCGTTCAACTTTTTTAAATTTTTGTATCATTTTTTCCAGCTCATCGGGTGTGAATTGGGGCCACAGCGTATCGGTAAAAAAAAGCTCTGCATAGGCACATTGCCAAAGCATAAAGTTAGAGAGGCGATGATCCCCTCCGGTGCGAATAAGCAAATCAACATCGCAATCGCAGTCTAACGCGGAAGTGATTGAATCATGGCTAATAGGTGCGTTGGAAGCTTGCAAAGCAACTGCCGCACGTATGATCTCATCGCGACCGCCATAATTGAGGGCGAGGCTTTGGATTAGCCCTGTACAATGGCGCGTTGCTTCTTGGACTTGGGCAATTGTTTTTTGCAGTGACGCAGAAAAGCCGGACAAATCACCGATAGGCTGAAAACGGATATTTCCCTTCAGATAAGTAGGCAATTCTTTCTTGAGATATTTTTGCAGCAGTTTCATCAAAAATTCAACTTCCAGCTTCGGACGCTTCCAGTTTTCAGTACTAAAAGCATAGAGGGTTAAGCGGTCAATTTCGGGATTTTTGGCACAATACATGGTGATAGAGCGTACGATTTCAGATCCTTTTTCATGTCCGTAAGTACGATTTTTCCCCTGTGCCTCGGCCCATCGACCGTTTCCGTCCATGATGATCGCGATGTGGCTTGGATGATTGCTCATAGCGCCGATGCTTGGTCGATAATGCTAAGAGAGAGGGTGAGCTTATCGGCTGTAGCAAACGAAACCGTCTCATTTTCGGTGATAAAATCGATGGCGTTGGTATCGCTGCCAAAGGTGTTATTGTCGTTGATAATATTGAGACAAACGGCATTGACCCCTTTGCTTTCCAAAAGATTTTGCGCATTTTGCACAGCAGTGATTGGATCCATTTCTGCTTTGAATGCGATGGTTTTAATCCCCTCTTTGTTACACATAGCGACGATGTCTCGGTTTTTTTTCATAGCGATATCCCACGTATCGCCCAGCATCTCTTTTTTGAGTTTTCCGCTTTGAAAGCGTGTTGGGACATAGTCGCTCACCGCTGCTGCCATAAACAAAAACGGCTCTTTTTGTATCAGACCTACGGGAGCGTCATGGATAAGAGAGGGTTTTGACAGTTTACTTTTTTTAGCAATACGGATTGAGTCGGTAAGGTACTCTTCCATTTCCGCAGAGCTTTCCACCTCAATCGTATGGAGGGTGCTTGGTAAATTAGGTTCAAATTTTGTAGAGATGAGATTGACATCGGCACCGCGCACATAAAGTGCAACGGCAAGGGATGACGCCATTTTACCGCTGGAAAAATTACTGATATAGCGAACATCATCGAGGCGCTCAATGGTTCCTCCCCCCGTAACAATCACACGGCGATCACTCCAAAAACTGTTTTTCAAAAGTATCCGTGCCGTATTCCAAAAAATCTCAAGCGGTTCTGCCATCGCACCATCTCCTACGATTTCACAGGCGAGCTCTTTGGTTTGTGTGGATACGACATCATAATTTGCAATGGCGAGCATTTTGAGGGATGCTTGGATCATCGGATTTTGGATCATATGGGTATTGGCAGAGGGGGCTATGAGTTTGACTCCAGGAAAGGCAAGGGCGCACTGCGTGAGAATGGTATCCGCAAGTCCGTTGGCGAGTTTTGCAATCGTATTGGCGCTCGCCGGCGCGATCACTATGACGTCTGCCCATTGCGAGATTTTAATATGGTTAAAATCATCTGCCCACGATTCGTTGGTATCATCCAAAACACGATTACGGCTAAGCGCTTCAAAACTCAATGGAGCAATAAACTTTTTGGCAGAAGGGGTCATAACCACACGTACCTCTGCCCCTGCTTTGATATAGAAGCGTAAAAGCTCAAGCGATTTATACGCGGCAATAGAACCGGTGACTCCTAAGAGTATTTTTTTGCCGTCAAGCAAATTTGTAGGGATGAGCATTATGCGCCTTTGCCGAAAAATTTAGTAAAAAAGCCCGCTACTCTACGGATCGGGGTACGGCTGAGGATGAGCATATCGCTTTCGTATTTGCCTGAGGTGACGGTAGTTCCCGCGGCGATCATGACATTATCAGAAATTTCTACAGGAGCGACCAGCTGGGTGTCGCTGCCCACAAAGACATTTTTACCGATAATCGTTTGGTATTTTTTGACCCCGTCGTAGTTACAGGTGATGGTTCCAGCACCGATATTGGTTCCCTCATCAATCGTGGCATCGCCTAGATAGCTGAGATGTCCCGCTTTGACACCATTGAGCGTCGATTTTTTAACCTCGACAAAGTTTCCGATATGGGTATTTTTTAAAACGCTTAATGGGCGCAGATGCGCCAATGGTCCAACATCCGAATCTCTCACGGTACTCTCTTCAATGACGCTGTGGGCTTTGATGTGCGAGTTTGCGATGAGGGTATCACCGCACAGGCGCACACCGTTTTCGATAATTGATTCCCCCTCGAAACGGACCCCCTCTTCGATGTAAATCGTTTGGGGCAATTGCATGATGACTCCCGCATCCATCCATGTACGTCGGATACGATCCATCATGATGGTCTCGGCGATTGAGAGGTCAAATTTGGAATTAACCCCTTTGAATTCGACTTCTTCGACAATCAGCGGTGAGATTTCCACGTTGTCTTGACGCGCAAGTGCGATGACATCGGTGAGATAATATTCGCTTTGAGCGTTTGCATTGGAAAGTTTTGGCAAATAGGCTTCCAATACGCTTCGTTTAAATGCATAAACACCTGCATTGACTGTGAGGATTTCTTTTTGTGCATCTGTTGCGTCTTTTTCTTCAACAATACGCACTACATGACCGTTTTCGATCACGACACGGCCATAGCCGCTGGAATCTTCGAGTTCGATAACCGACATGACGATATCGCTATCGCTTTTCATAAATTCACGGACAGAGTGTTGGGTTATGAGAGGCATATCGCCATTGAGTACGAGAACATTGTCGTGTTTTGGTTTGACCTCCATCATCGCTCCCCCCGTACCGGGGAAGTTTTCGGTATCTTGGATGACAAAAGTGAGCCCATCAAAATAACGTTCCATGGAAGCGATTACAGCATCTTTTTGGTGCGCCACAACCACGATCACATCATCACTCAGGGCACGCGCTGCTTTGATGCTGTAATACAGCATTTCACGTCCGCAAATCTCATGGAGAACTTTCGCTTTGGGCGACTTCATTCGACTCCCTTTTCCTGCAGCAAGGATAACAATAGAAAGAGAGTTTGGCATAAGGGCTCCTGAGAACAAATTAGTGTTATTTTAGCAGAATTAATCGAGAATCAGCCTTAGTTTGTGGTATTATCGCCTACTTAAAAGATTTTCAGGGGTGGTTGTTTGGCTCGTATATTAATGGTTTTGCTTATGATGGGTGTTACGCTTCTGGCGGCCAACAACCCAGTTCCAAGCATGAGCTTCAATTTAGCCTCCCCAGATACTCCCGCACAGATGGTCAGCTCTCTCAATGTTTTGATGATGCTGACGGTGCTTTTTTTGGCTCCGAGTCTGGTTCTTGTAATGACGACCTTTACTCGATTTGTTATTGTATTCGGATTTTTGCGTCAGGCATTGGGGACACAGCAAGTACCTCCAACACAGCTCTTGGTTATGTTAGCCCTCATTCTCACCGTCTTCGTGATGGAACCCGTCGCTACCAAAGCGTATGACGAGGGGATCAAACCGTACAGTGAAAATTTGATTACCTACGATGAAGCGTTTGAAAAGACAACGGATCCGTTTAAAAATTTCATGGTGCGCAATACGAGAGAAAAAGATTTGGCGCTGTTTTTGCGTATACGACATATGGAAAATCCAAATTCTATCAAAGACGTTCCTCTTACGATCATTATCCCCTCCTTTGTTATCAGCGAACTCAAAACGGCATTTGAGATCGGATTTCTCCTGTTTCTCCCCTTCTTGGTTATTGATATGGTTGTAGCGTCGATCTTGATGTCTATGGGTATGATGATGTTACCGCCGGTAATGATTTCGATGCCGTTTAAAATTTTGGTTTTTATCATGGTGGATGGGTGGAATCTTCTCATCGGAAACTTGATTGCCAGCGTTAAATAGGGGCATCCATGCAGTGTGACTATTTCGGAATTTGCGGTAGTTGTCGTGTTTATGAGAGCAGCTACGACGAGCAGTTAAGTGAAAAAAGTGAGAGCATCGCCGAAAAATTTGGACCTTATTATCAAGGCAATATTGATATTTTTGCCTCCCAACAAGAGCGCTATCGCTATCGATCCGAGTTTAAAGTGTATCACGATGATGGGATTGTCTCGTATGCCATGAGCAGAATGGACAAGCAAGGTGCCGTTAAAATAGATAACTGTTCGATCGTGTCACAACCCATTGCTAATATTATGACACCGTTGCTAGAGGCGATTTGTGAAGCGCAGATCGAACACAAGTTATTCGGTATCGATTTTCTCTCTACGCAAGCGGGGGAAGTAGTGGCAAGCTTGCTTTATCATCGCCAACTTGATGAGCAGTGGCAGGAAACGGCACGATCCATTGCTGCTGGCTTGGGTATTCATATCATCGGACGCAGCCGTAAACAAAAGTTAGTGCTTTCCCAAGATTACGTAACCGAAACACTCAGAGTAACGGGTAGAGATTATCGGTATGTCCACATCGAAAACAGTTTTACGCAGCCAAACGCGCTGGTTAATGAGAAGATGATTGGATGGTCTCTTTCCCAGTTGGATAATATTGGTGGCGATTTGTTGGAATTGTATTGCGGTGCGGGAAATTTTACCATCCCGTTTGCGTCAAAATTTGATCGGGTGTTGGCAACCGAGATTTCAAAACCCTCTATTATCGCGGCTAAGCGCAATATGGAACTGAATAATGTCGATAACATCCATTTTGTCCGTCTCAGCGCCGAGGAGTTTACCCAAGCGCTTGATCGTACAAGAGTTTTTAAACGTATTAACGGTGAAAATTTTGGCGATTATCAGCTC
>JAUPLR010000083.1 GCA_030836825.1 Campylobacterota bacterium | reverse complement strand
CCCGTGGATTGATGGAGGCAAACACGGCGGTAATTCCAACTATTCCGCTTCGTTCGTTTTAACCGCTAAAGACTCCTCTTCAGCTGCGCACATGATGCGTTTGTATACCGAGTACATGGAAAAAAGTTTTACCGAAACCAATAATACCAAAAGTGAATTTGAGTACATGATGGAAAAAGAGGGCTTTAAGGACCCTAATGATTTCATCGCCGCTCTAGCGCTTCCTGACTATAAAACGCCTAAAAAAACACGGGATGTTTATGTATACCTGCCGCTACGCATGATGGAAATATTCCCCACGGTAGCCCTCTTTAGCAATCTGGATCTTACCGGCAAAAGCCAGCCCCAAAAACCGTTCTTTTACTCTACAAGATCAATGCAAGACACAGGTAAAACGCTTGAACTTGGACAAGGCCTCTCTATCGTCAAAGAAACCAGCGTCCTTAAACTGGGAGAACAAAATGTGCCCATAAAAACGTTTTATCAAGTGGGTTACGATAAAAATCAGACGGTTAAAATTAATCAGCAAAATTTTGCTTCCGAGGGACTAAGTGTCATTTACATGGCGAGCTATGGACAATTTCTTGTTCTTGACGATTATTATTTAAACTCCCAATACATTCAGATGTTTGTCTTTGAACGGTATGACAAAAAGTTGTTTGAGCCGGTTGTTATGAGTCCGATGACAAAAATATTCAAGCTCAAAATCTAACACATGGTACCGCTGGATAAGAATCAAAAAACAAGCCTCTTTGCCCCAAGCAATACCAAGCGGATTTCTTTTTTTCTCATAACCGATGTATTCGTATCGGTCATGAGTCTCTACGGGGCTTATTTACTGCGTTTTAATTTTTCAATACCAAGCCTCTTTTTAACTCATTTCACCCAAATTGCTGCCATTCTCATCCTTCTTAAAATTATTTTTCTCTTCATCTTCAAAAACTACTCCATAATTTGGCGATTTTATGGCCTCAATGAAGCGAAGAATTTAGTTCTGGCGCACTTGGCTACTTATTTTATATTTGCGTTAATTATTCTTCTTTTACCAGACCTGTTTTCCCCTTTTCCTCGGAGCGTTATCCTTATCGATATGATGCTATCCATCATTTTATTGGCGGAGCTACGATTTACCAAGCGACTTATTTCGGACCGAAATTCTCAAAGCATCCAACATAAGCCAACCCTTTTAGTAGGCATTTCCCCCAATACGGCCAACCTTATCAAAAGTGCGATAGAAGGTTCTCTTGCATATTCTCCTGTGGCCATTATCGCTATCCAAAATAAAAACAGCAACATGATCGGATCCTATATCAACAACATAAAAATTTCACGCCCACAAGATGTTCCTGATCTTATTGCATCAAAAAAGATTACGGCAGCCATCATTGATGGATCCATGTCCAGCGAACAACTGCGGGAAACCTATCAATTTTTAACCCATTTGGGACTACGGGACATCAAGCGCTCTTCCTTGCTTGCGGAAGGGAGAGGGAACATAACCGAACTCTCCATCGAAGATCTTTTAGCCCGTCATCCAAAGGATCTTGATAAATCTGCCATTTCGTCGTTCATTCAAAATAAAACGGTGCTAATAACCGGTGCAGGAGGGAGTATCGGAAGCGAAATATCCCTTCAGTGCCATTATTTTGGCGCGGTGAAATTGATCTTGATCGATCACAGCGAATACAATCTCTATCAAATTGGAGAAAAACTTCCCCAAGCTGCGCTGCGTCTGTGTAATATTTTGGATCGAGCTTCATTGGATGCCATCATCCTCGCTGAGAAGCCGGACATTGTGATTCATGCGGCGGCGTACAAGCACGTTCCTCTGTGCGAAGCCAACATACGCTCTGCTATCATGAACAACGTGCAAGGGAGCCGTAACGTTATCGACAGCGCCATTGAACACAACGTCCCCAAAATTGTCATCATCTCTACGGATAAAGCCGTGCGCCCGACCAACGTCATGGGAACAACCAAACGGATCGTGGAGCTTTATGCTCAAAATGTTGATTCGAAAAACAGTGAAATCGCAGCGGTACGTTTTGGGAATGTTTTGGGTTCCAGTGGCAGTGTTATCCCTAAATTTAAATCGCAAATCGAATCGGGCGGTCCGATTACATTGACCCATCCTGACATCACTCGCTATTTCATGCTCATCAGCGAAGCGTGTCAGTTGGTTCTTCAGGCGACTGCGATTGCAAAAGGCAAAGAACTCTTTATTTTGGATATGGGGGAGCCGGTTAAAATAATCGATTTGGCGCGCACAATGATCAAACTTTATGCGCCGGGAGAGGTTGAGATCGTCACGAGCGGTCTGCGCCCAGGCGAGAAGCTGTACGAGGAGTTGTTGATCGATGAGAGTGAGCAAAAAACATCGTATGCGTCTATCATGATTGCTGGGGCGACCCACTACCCTATTGAACAGCTCAATCGTGATATTGAGGCACTTCTGTGTGCCACCGACCCAATAGCAGTTCTCAAAAACATCGTTCCAGAGTTTACCCCCACCTTAAGCGCCTAACGTAAATTGCTCCCAAGAGAGCAAAAGATTTAGAGTTCTGTTTTGAGAGCAGCGCCGTTAGAGGCATTGGAGACGAGCAAGCTGTAGCGCTTAAGCCATTTAGATTTGATCTCTTTTTTGACAGGCGTGAAATGCAATCGGCGTTTTTCCAGTACTTCATAATTAACGTTTAGCTGCAAGAGATGCGTATCGACATCAATTTCAATCTCATCCCCATCTTCAATCAATGCGATAGTACCACCCTCGGCAGCTTCAGGACTCACGTGTCCAATAGAGGCACCACGCGTAGCGCCGCTGAATCGACCATCCGTAATCAACGCG
>JAUPLR010000082.1 GCA_030836825.1 Campylobacterota bacterium | reverse complement strand
TCATGCGTGCCATCAAAGGTGCCACATAGAGAATAAACGTCACGGTAGACGAGTAGGCAAAGCCAGGAAGAGAGAGGATGAATTTCGATCCGCGCTGCGCCACCATCACGTGCTGACCCGGTTTGATATTGACCCCTTTGAAAATCACTTCAGCCCCGAGTTTTGGCACAATATGTTTAACAAAATCATAATCCCCGACACTCACACCGCCCGTACTCACCACAATATCACTCGATCGCAGTGCCTCATCAAAGCGTTCCATGATAGCACTTTTATCATCCCCGACGATCCCCATCTGAACACATTCGCCCCCTAGTTGTGCAACAAGTGCTTGTAGGGTGTAGCTGTTTGAACTGCGTATTTGACCCTCATTACGAGCACTCTCTCCAACCTCGAGAATTTCACTGCCCGTTGCAATGACACTCACACGTGGACGTTGGGCCACAGAAACCATCACCTGATTAATCCCAGCCAAAACACCAATCTCCGCAAATTTGATCGTTGTTCCTCGCGCGATTAAAACTTCTCCTGCCCTATAGCTCTCGCCAACAGGACGAACGGCAAAGCCTGCCAAGACAGGTTTATCGAGCATGATCAACCCATCTTTAACCGTTACATTTTCAATAGGGATCAGTGTGTCCGAGCCTAGTGGCATCAACGAGCCCGTAAACGTTTTGATGCAAATACCGCTTTCTACTTGGGCAACTTCATCAGCGCCTGCGGGATTATCACCCAATATTGCCAGAGCCTTATGCTGTGTAAAATCGGCATACATCATCGCATACCCATCCATGGCAGAAGTAGGATGTGTCGGATAATCTTCCTGCGCAACAATATCTTCTGCGAGAACACGCCCCAAGGCAGCGCTCAAAAAAACGCGCTCACTTCGTAATGCCCCAACAGGTAAAAGGCTGATCATGTTTTGGGAGGTTTCGTACGAGATCATGATTTTGCTCCTAAAATACCTGCCCCCGCGATTGCTGTTGAGCGTTCGCGCGCATAGATACGCTCACCCTTTACAAGATCATATTTCCAAATAGGCGCTGAGGCCTTGAAATCTTCCACAAATTGTTCGATTGTTTCGAGCGCTACACGGCGTTTGGGTGAAAAAACCGCTGCGATATACGAAGACTCATGCACCAATACATCTCCGCGACTGTGCGCCATTTTCAGCGTTGCTCCCAATGGTGCCGCTTTTGCTACCCACGCATCAAACCAACGGTTCAAAATGGGTTCATAGACGTCAAAACTCAACCCCTCAATCCCGTCTTCCGCGCGGACCGTTCCCACAAAGGGGATATACGCTCCATAGTTACTGTCGGACTCTTGAGTGTACCAGCGCGTTAAAATCTCCGAAACATTCAAAGAACCGTCATGGAGTTCCAACATGCTCATCCTCCGCATACCGGAGGCAGAAGAGATACTCTATCGCCGTCTTTGAGCACGGTGTCCAATGATGCAACCAACGTATCATTCACCGCAACCGCACAGCTGTCAATCCATTGCCCCATCTCGGCATCTTCTTTTAAAACACGCGCAACATCATGCAGCGTTGACGCTTCCATCTTCAAAACAGGCTTTTTAATCGGTCCTAAAAACTCCACAGTTATCATCAAAATTCCTCACCTATCCTATTGTTATTTTAGTATAATAGCACCTCTTAGATAAAAAAGGTTTGATTGTGATTTTTGGGAAAATAGATTTTTTAAACCTCTTACCTTTTGACGTTTTCATGAAGCGGTATGCCAAAACTCTTAGAATCCATCAAAGCCTCAACTATCATAAAGGGGTCCCCTCAACCCTCAACCGATCCTTTTCCGCACGACGCATTGATGCCGCTTTTATCTCCAGCATCACCGCGCGTGATTGTACGCATTTCAATGTAGGGATTGTCGCGAAAAAAAGCGTTCTGAGCGTTCTTTCACTCCCCAGCAACCTCCATAAAAATGATACCGATTCGGCAACTTCCAACCTTCTCGCCCAAATACTCGATATTCAGGGAGAAGTTCTCATCGGCGATAAAGCGTTGCGTTATTATTACAGTGGCAGGGAACATACGGATTTAGGAAAAGCTTGGAACCAGAGAACAGGATTACCGTTTGTCTTCGCCCTTTTGTGTACGCATAATCATACCAATGAACTCAAACGTCTAAGCCGTGCTTTTATCCGCAAACCGATCAAAATTCCGTACTATATTCTGGTAGAGAATGCCCGAAAATCGGATTTAACGCCTGCGCAAATCACCCATTATTTACAGTACATAAGTTATAAAATCGGGGAAAAAGAAAAACGGGGATATAAACAATTTTTAAAAGAGGCGAAAAAGAGAGAGCTAAACCCACCTCTGTCAAAAATTAGATATTAGTTTTTTATAATTTACGTCGTTCTTTATAGCTCTCAATATTCCCTAAAATCTTTTCGATTTCACCAAATACCTCAATAGAGAGTTTGATCCCCTCGACAATCTCATTTTCATTACTCGGATATTCGTGGGTCAGTTTATTACGCAGCTTTCGATACGTCATCCAATCTTCGCCGTTTTCGATAATCTCCAACTTTTCGAGTTTGTCCAAAATATCCAAAAGTGACATATTGTCGCGATACTCGCCGATTTCATCCAAAAAGATCCGAAATAGCTTCTCACCCATCATATCCTGAAGCTTGATAAAACGGTAAATAAAAGTATCAATCGTTTTTATTTTCTCAAAATCTTCAAAAACATCCGAATCGATATGGCTCCACTCTTTAATCTCATTCATAGCACTTTTTGCCCGTTTTAGATGCAAATGAATTTTTTCTAATATCTCTTGCATCATAATAATATCCCCTCTTTTGCAATCGTCTCAAAAAGTTTTTGATGAATACTCATGGGAGATTGAATAATTAAATCTATTTTACGCTCTATCCCGCGAAATTCCATCCGTGCTAAAATTTTAAGTTCATCTTTGAGGGTAATATTTTTTTTGGTTTGTACGAATAGATCGATGTCTCCACCCTTTTTCGTATCATCGGTTCGGCTTCCAAAAAGAAAAATTTTAGCATCCTCTATCGTCTCATACAAGGTTGATTTAATAATATTAATTTCATCTCTTTGTAATCGCATAGACAACCTTCCAATAAAACAGTGTAGAGCTATTATACCTAGAAAAGAGATTACGTTATCGCTGAATCAGCGTATTAATCCGTGCTAACGTCTCTTCAACGCCAATAATCGCCATAACACTGTCCAACCCTGGACCGGAAAGTTTCCCTAGCAATGCGATACGCAAAGGTTGCCCGATTTTTCCAAAACCGATCCCCATATCAGCCACCACCCTTTCCATAACATGATGATAATCACTCGGTAAATGCAGTTCTTCTGCCGCCTTTAATGCAACGGCAAAATTTTCCAACACTTCTCTGCTGTCTTCTTTATACCCTTTTTTCAATACCGCTTCATCAAACCCCGCCGGACGCGCCAAGATCTCAGCTGTTAATACTGCCATCTCCGCCAATGTTTTCGCGCGCTCTTTGACCGCATCGAGCAAAATTTCCCGCTTATCGTGGCTAATCAACATAACGCCATGAAATTCGAGCAATTCGCACAACTTTTCATTACTCATATTTTTAAGATAGTGACTGTTGAGCCAATCGAGTTTCTCAACATTGTAAACGGATGCAGAACGGTTTATATCGCTTGGATCAAACAACTCCAACATTTCGTCCATCGAAAAAATCTCTTGATCCCCATGACTCCAACCCAATCGAACGAGAAAGTTCAATAACGCTTCAGGCGTGTACCCCATCGTTTTATAGGCCATAACATCCGTCGCACCGTCACGCTTGGAGAGTTTTTTACCATCATGATTGTGGATCATTGGTACATGAAAAAACTTCGGAAGCGGGAAGCCGAGGGCTTGATACACCACAATTTGCTTTGGGGTATTGCTAAGATGGTCATCCCCGCGGATAACATCGGTAACACCCATGAGCGCATCATCTACCGCTACGACAAAATTATACGTAGGAGTCCCATCTGAGCGCGCGATAATAAAATCATCGAGGATGTCGTGAACATTAAATACCACATCCCCTTTTACCCCATCATGGACCGTGATGCTTCCTTCCAAAGGCGCTTTGATACGAATAACGGCTTCTGCGTCTTGCGGAGGAGTTCCTGTAAAATCGCGATAGCGGTTGTCGTATTTTGGACGCTCTTTGCGTGCGGTCTGTTCCTCACGAAGCGTTTCAAGCTCCTCTTTGGACATATAACATTTATACGCTTTTCCAGCATCAAGCAACTTTTGAACATACTCTTGATAGATTGCTAAACGGCTTGATTGATATTCTATCGCGCCATCATGCTTTAACCCCACCCATTTAAAAGCTTCCACTATTGCCAGTGCCGCCGCTTCATCATTACGGCTAAAATCGGTATCTTCAATACGCAACAAAAAAGTTCCCTTATTTTTACGCGCCCATAAATAGCTCAACAAAGCCGTACGAAGACCTCCGATGTGCAAATATCCTGTCGGACTGGGGGCGAAGCGTGTAACAACCATGAGAAAATCCTTTTTTACAATTGTTGAATTTTAGTTAAGACTAGGTTAAATGCGGGTAAAATAGGTCATTATCTCAAGGAGCTTTGATGCGTTCACTCATACTTTCATCGTTGTTATTTACATTTGCCCTAAGCGCTCCTATTGGCGGAGTTGCTATATTGGTCAAAAACAGTCCGATCACTCTTTATGAAGTCACTCAGGAAATGAAACAAAGCGGAACCGATACTACCAAAAGCGCCGATGCTCTTATTCGTAAAAAGCTTGAGCAACTCGAGGCGCAAGAGAAAAAGATTATTGTCACCTCTTTGGAAGTAAAAGAAGAGATGCAACGTATGGCAAAGCAAAACAATCTGACGGTTGAACAATTTCTAAATGCTATGAAGAGTGCGCGCAATCTCGGTGAAAGTGATTTGAAAGCAAAGATCGAAGAGAGCCTTCGCGGCCAAAAGCTCTACAACAGCATTGCAATGTCCAAAATGGCTCAACCCACGCCGACTGAAGAAGCGGATTATTATCAGCTGCACCTTGATGAATTTTCCCATCCTGACAGCTATGATGTGACGATGTATGTTGCCAATTCAGCCGAAACACTTCAAGCCAAAATCGAAGACCCGATGCGCAATGTCCCCAATATATCCACCAAAGATGAAAAGATTCCTGCTAAAAATATCAATCCGCAGTTAGCGCAAATTTTGAATAAAATAGAAGTAGGCAATTTTGGGCCTGTCTTGCCCAATGGTAAAGACAGCTTTATGACTTTCTACATGAAAGATAAGCAAAATCTGGTCACGGAACCTCTCGACACCGTTCGTCCTCAAATTGCCAATATAATCATGGGCGAGAAACGAAATCAGGTATTGAATGATTATTTTACGCGGTTACGCCTCAGCGCAGATATCAAAGTTATTCGCTTGCCTTAATAAACTCGTTACCCTTGGTAATCCTCTAAATATTTAGTGTCGAAGTTGTTGCTAATGAAATCAGGGTTCTTCATCATTTTTTCGTGAAAAGGGATCGTTGTTTTGATCCCAGTAACCGTAAATTCACTCAACGCACGGTGCATTCGTGCAATCGCATCATTACGATTTCTTCCATAAACAATTAACTTACCAATCATAGAATCATACGTTGGAGGAACGATATAACCCCCATGAACATGCGTATCAATACGAACATTACGGCCACCCGGAGCGATCCATTGGGTGATTTTTCCGGGGCATGGTAAAAATTTAATCGGGTCTTCTGCCGTGATACGACACTCAATGGAGTGACCGCTCAAGACAACGCTCTCTTGGGCAGGAAGAACCGCACCTTCTGCCACTTGGATCATCATCTCGATAAGATCCAAACCGCTTACCATTTCAGAAACCGTGTGCTCGACTTGCAAACGGGTATTCATCTCCATAAAGTAGAAGTTTTTATCCGCATCCAAAAGATACTCAAACGTCCCTGCTCCCTCATACTTGATGTACTTCGTTGCCCGTACAGCCGATGCGTGCAATGCTGCACGAATCTCAGGTGTCAAGGCAACCGCAGGAGATTCTTCAATCAATTTTTGGTGACGACGCTGCATAGAGCAGTCACGCTCACCGATATGCAAAACATTGCCATGACTGTCAGCAATAATCTGTACTTCGATATGACGCGGATTTTTGATGAATTTTTCCATATAGATGGTGCCGTCGCCAAACGCAGTAATGGCTTCCGCTTCTGCTGCCAAAAAAGCATTTTCGAGATAGCTTTCATCTTCAACCACACGCATACCGCGTCCGCCACCACCGGCTGCCGCTTTAAGGATGACCGGATAACCAACCTCTTTAGCCCGCTTTGCCGCGTCTGCGATGTCACTGATTGCGCCTTCAGACCCAGGCACAACAGGAACACCGGCTGCGATCATGACGTCTTTGGCTTTGGATTTATCCGACATCATCACCATAACCTCAGGTGTTGGTCCGATAAACTTAATCCCATGATGGGTACAGATTTCAACAAAATGTTGGTTCTCGCTCAAGAAACCGTATCCGGGAAATACTGCATCACAACCACTGATTTCTGCAGCCGAAATAATCGCTGGAATGTTCAGATAACTTTGTGAACTTGGAGCTGCACCGATACAAATAGCGGCATCCGCCAACTTCAAATACGAGGCATCTCTATCTGCTGTTGAATAAACAGCAACCGCTTCTTTGCCCATTTCTTTGATTGTGCGAATAGCCCGAAGAGCAATTTCGCCTCGATTTGCAACGAGAATACGTTTGATTTCTGCCATGATTAGAGTTTCTCAACCGCAAAAAGAGGCATATCGTATTCAACCGCTTGCGAATCCGAAACCAAAACGCTAAGTATTTTACAATCGAATTCCGCTTCCAGTTCGTTCATAATTTTCATCGCTTCTAAAACAGCAACCACTTGACCTTTTTTAACACGATCGCCCACTTTAACAAACGGTGCGGAGTCAGGGGAAGGTGCTGAATAAAATGTTCCAACCATTGGGGACAAAATAGCGTCACCGATAAGCGCAGGCGCGTCATTAGAAACATTTACGGGAGCGGCAGATACGGCAACAGGAGCAGCCGCTTGCACCGCCATAGGCGCCATTACAATCTCTGCATTCTTTTCGAGTTCAATCGAAAACGCTTCTTGCGTAATTTTCAATTTTGACAAACCACTCGCGTCAAAATCCTGTAAAAGACTTTTAATTTGTTTCATATCCATAACAGTATGGCTCCTAAAAGTAGGGTAATAGATGTGTTATACTACCACAAATAATTTTAACAATGGATAAGTCAATGGGCCTCAAAAGTGATGGATGGATACGAAAAATGGCATTAAAGGAGGAGATGATTACCCCTTTTTGCGAAGACCAAGTAGGCGTTGGCGTCGTTAGTTACGGACTTAGCTCCTATGGATATGACATTCGTGTCACCAATGAATTTAAGATTTTCACGAATCTTAATTCTACGGTGGTTGATCCCAAACATTTCGATGATGCGAATGTTGTGGACTTTGTCGGTGACGTTTGCATTGTCCCGCCCAACTCATTTGCGCTGGCACGAACGGTTGAGTATTTTAAGATTCCCAGAGACGTTCTCGCAATATGTTTGGGAAAATCAACTTATGCACGCTGCGGTATTATTGTCAATGTTACCCCGTTTGAGCCGGAGTTTGAAGGGCACATCACCATAGAGATTTCAAACACGACGCCACTTCCTGCTAAAATTTACGCCAATGAGGGAATTGCTCAAGTATTGTTTTTACAAGGCGATGAAGTGTGTGAAACGAGCTACAAAGATAAAAGTGGCAAATATCAAGGACAAGAGGGGATCACCCTTCCACGTATTTTAAAGCAATAAGTGATAAAATTTTAAAAATCTATTGCCTAAGGAACCGCACATGTTACATGAATACCGTGATGTTATTACTCACATGAAAGAAAACAACGCAGCAAATGCCCACTTTCTGAAAACTTTTGACAAGCACAATGCGCTTGATGATCAAATTACAAAAGCTGAAAACGGTGAAATTCCGATGACAGACATGGAACTTGAAGGGCTTAAAAAAGAAAAATTATTGCTCAAAGATGAAGCGTATGCTTTAATCATTGATTACAAAAAGGCTCACAACCTTTAATATCGTCGAAGCCTCTATCTCTGAGGCTTTATTTCTTCTCTTTTTCTTTATCCTTCTTTGAGTCAACTTTTAGGTTTCCAGTGTTAGTATTATTGTCATTAAATATAATTAATTTTAATTGCGGGAGTCTTCATGGATAAAAATTCGTCATTCAGCAAATTGGCCGATTTCGGTCGTACCCTTTTAACACGGCCTCTTCTGCACGAGGGGCTTCCTCTGATTTCCGAGTACGCTAAGCAAGTCAGTGGTGCCCAGCGTTGTTCTATTTTCATACGTAATCCCCTTTTAAAAACCCTTTGGACAACGATTGCGGATGGAACGGATACCATTACGATTCATGAAAATGACGGGATAGCCGGACAAACGCTCTTGCTCGCCAAACCGCTCCTCATTAACGATCCCTATAATGATGAGAATTTTTTGCATACCATCGACGATAAAACCGGATTTACCACAAACAACATCGCTTCCATTCCCATTTTTGATTCTCAACGTCGTATTATCGGTGTTTTTCAATTACTCAACAAGCCTGATGGATTTAGCGCAGAAGACTCAAAATTTATGATTTTTTTCGCCCACTACATCAGCACCTATCTTGAGCTTGCAATTTCCTACGACCATCAAGGTTCATTGCTAAAAAAGGAAACGCATGGCTATTGAGACCTACCAGCGCATTGCCGTATTCGGAAAAAAATTAACCCAATTTGATAAGATTGACGATACGCTTCCCGCCATTGCAGAAGAGGCCAAAGCCATCATTAATGCGGAACGATGTTCAATCTTTATCATTGACAACAGTACCAATATGCTCTGGACAAAACTGAGTGACGGCATTGGCCGTATCGCAATAGATATGAACTCTGGTATTGTTGGAGTTACTGCAACTACAGAGCAACCGGTTATCGTTAACAACCCCTACGAAGATGCGCGATTCTTGTCCAAAATCGATGAAAAGAGCGGCTTTGTGACGCGTAACATTCTCACTGTTCCTATTTTTAACTCCAAGCAAAATGTCGTCGGTGTGATTCAGCTCTTAAACAAGTACAACGGAGATTTTGATGAGAAGGATGAGGGCGTAATGGGATTTTTTGCTAACTACATCAGCGGAACATTGGAGTTGGCCCTATTAATTGAGGGAAATAAGAAATAATTTTCCTCTTTACAATAACTCCCTATCTATCCAGTGGCTCAAAACGTACAGTCCCCATACATGCTGCTTGAACTTGCCTCGATGCGCTAGCTGAAGATACTTTTCGACCTCATCGGGTTGAAAAAGCCCCGTTTTAACATTTACTTCACGAATCAAATCAATTTTTCCCGATGCGATCAGCCATTCCATGTAAGGGTTTGCAAATCCTTTTTTCTTACGGTTTAGAATCGTATCACTCAAATATTTTTGCCCCACCTGTTTGAGCAAATATTTTGTTCCCCCTTCACCTATTCGCAGTTGGGGTGAAATCGAAAAAACATCCTGCACCAAGCGATGATCCAAAAAGGGAGTGCGCGCTTCGATCGTATGCGCCATGGAAACTCGGTCCAGCTTCGTCAAAAAATGTTCCCCCACAAAAAGTTTGAGGTCAATCACGCTGTACCACTGCGCCGGATGGCTATGGGTACTTTCCTCAAACGCCGTTCGGTAGTCTTGCAAAAAACGCAGCGATTCATTATCTCGTACATTGCGCCGCAATAAAAGATTTTGCTGCAAATCGGTAAATTTTTCTCCCGATGTGCGAAACAAAAGGGTCTCATCAAAAACACGCTTGTACCACTCCCATTCACGGTTCATCGAAAAGTTGCTGTGAAAGTATTTTTTGAGCCAGTTTTTATGGTGCAGCAATGCCGCTTTTTCAATATCCAAATACTCAAAATATTGCCGATACCCTAAAAAAAGTTCATCCGATCCCTCACCGCTCAAAACAACTTTGTGCCCTTCCTTGGCAATTGCTTCAAATAATAGAGAGAGCGGTACTGCCGCGGGATCATTGAGAGGCTCGTCCATATGATCAAGAACTCTGTCCAAACTCCCAATAAAATCATTTTGACTGATTACTACTTCGGTATGTTCCAGCCCAAGCTCTTTTGCGCTCTCTCTTGCATTCGCACGTTCATCGTAACCGCCGTATTCATCGTATCCCAGCGTAAAAGTCGGCAGCTTTCTCCCTTGACGTACGGCGATGGCACAGATCAACGCGCTGTCTATTCCTCCCGAGAGCAATGCCGCTGTTGGTTGCGTTGACTCGAGTCTTATTTCTATGGATCGTTGCAATGCCTGTTCGATTACTTCATAGGCCTCGCCGTATGTGGTGATTGTTGAGGATGGGGTATCTAACACATCGTAATAAGCATGCTTGCTTATGCGCCCTTTTTCAAAACAAAGCCACTCTCCCGATGCAAGCTTTTCAATCCCTTGATAAAACGTATGCGGTGGCGTGGGTGCTAAAAAACTGAGGTACGAACGCATCGCCTCCTCGTTCATACTCACGGATGCCAGAAAAGGCTTGATTGCTTTGATCTCTGAGCCAAAAACAAAACCTTGCGCGCTGTGATGATAAAACATCGGCTTTTTTCCAAACCGATCCCGTACCAAATAAAGCTTTTCACCATCCAAGAGGGCAAACGCAAACATCCCCTCAAAACGATGGATACACTCTATCCCCCATTTCTCATACGCTGCCAAAATCACCTCAGCGTCGCTGTGGGTTTGCCAAGGATAGCTCTCCAGCTCACTGCGTAATTGCCGATGATTGTAAATCTCTCCATTAAAACTGAGCAAAAGCTCTTTATAACGCATCGGCTGATGAGAACGCTCATGCGTATCCGTGATCGAGAGACGCTGATGGGCTAAAAACAGCCCCTCTTTTTCTACGATACCGCAGTGATCCCGTCCACGATGAGCCAAAGAGTTGAGGGCTTCACGCACTCTTTGCGGTGAATACTCCCCTATGACTCCAAAAACACCGCACATCAGCGGGCATCCTTATAAAACGCTACCGTGCAATCCTCTTTGTAATACCCGGTTCGAAATTTTAGGCGCGCTCCCAAATGATTCCCCAACGCTTCAATCTGGCTGGTCTGAAGATAATTATAGGTACTCGAGGTATCTTCACCCTCTAAAAAATTAAAAATAACCCCTCTGCTGGAAGCATCGTAACAAAGCCGTATAAATCGATGTGCTTCATAACGGGTCAAAATATTGAGCGCTCCGCTACACAGATAAAATTCTCTCTTCGGCAATGGATCATTCAAAATGTCACATTGATAAATCGTCTTTGCTGTGCGTATCTGCGCTTCGTACACCATTACCTCAAGCGCGTCCAAACCTACATACTCCATGGATTCTCTTTGCTGATCACTCATATACCAATACAAATCCCCAAAACCGCATCCGGCATCCACAATCTCTTTCGCATCGGAGGGTAAAAGCGCCAATAATTGCTTAAAACGAATTTCCTGTGCTTGGCTCGAATGCCAATGAACTCCTCGTGCATTCAAGCCGTATTCTGCGATTGAAGCATGATAAAAAGTAGTATTATCAACACGACTCATACGCCTGCTCTTTTTTTTACCCTATTATTACATTATTTCTACTACATTACGCTAAGATTTCATATTAAAAAATCACCCAATTTGTTACCAGAGAGAGTTTGTTTGATGATTCCCGTTTCCATCCCTCACAAAGAGGTTATTAAGAACTTTTTTGAAACAGACATCCAAATGATGAAAAGATACTACAATGGTATTGCTTTTGACTTTGATGATGACTTTCGTTTTGATATATTCAAAGAATTTATTTACGCCGCCGCAGGAATGTTCAAAGACATCGATATGGCGATTTACAACAAAGAGTTGGTAACCAAATTTAAAGCCATACGCCATCTTAGCCAAGAGTTTACTGATTTTGAGCAACGCAGTCACCATGCAACACTTGTTTTCACGCGAAATTTTTTAGCCGCACAAGAAATCTATAAAGAAGAATTAGCCGCGTTTGAATCGCTCAAAGTCTCTTTCCAAGGACT
>JAUPLR010000081.1 GCA_030836825.1 Campylobacterota bacterium | reverse complement strand
CTAAACGGATTTGTATTGTAGATGTTGGTAGCAAAGAAAATGTTATTCGCATGACATCGGCTCATCATTTTAATCCTGAATTAGGTCACGCAATAGGTATTCCTGATGGGGATGCAAGTGATGTAGAGATTAAAAATTGGTGTTCTAAGTACATGTTACAGGCAGGTGAAATATGCAATGATGAAGAGTTTGCTTTGCGAAAAGCTAATTATTTTACAAAATTACCTTCAGAAATTGCACCTGAAAAATACATTTTGAGTAAAATCCAATCAGATGAAAGCTTCATTAGATATATTGATAACTCTGATGAATTTCAAGATTTTATCCTGAATCAGATCGATCTTTCTGAGGATCATCATGCTTTATTTTTTAATATAGCTGAATTTTTGTCAAAAGATTTAGATGGAGTCAAGCGAGATATATTGCGATATTTGTCGAATAATTTTGTCTCTGAATTCGAATCGGTTGTCAATTTAGTAAATGAGAAGTTAGCATGAAAATCCAATTTGACAGTAATTTAGAATACCAAGACAGAGCCATCAACTCCATCGTAGAAATCTTCGAAGGTCAGGAAGTTTGCCAAAGCAACTTCAGCGTTGTAACACATAGCGCAAAAGGTCAGAGAACCATTAATGATCTCAATGATTTGGGTATCGGAAACAGACTCGAACTACTCGAAGATGAAATTCTCGCCAATGTTCAGCATGTTCAGCTCAAAAATGGACTAGCACAGAGCAAGAAACTCGACTCGATGGATTTTTCCATCGAGATGGAGACAGGAACAGGGAAAACCTATGTCTATCTCCGCACGATCTTCGAACTTAACCGCCGATACGGATTTAGCAAATTCATCATCGTCGTTCCCTCTATCGCTATCAAAGAGGGGACGAAAAAGACCCTCGATATCACCAAAGAGCACTTCAAAAGCATTTTCGACAACACGCCGTATGATTATTTCATCTATGACAGCTCCAACCTCGAACAGGTGAGAGATTTCGCTACCAGCAGCGATATTCGTATCATGGTCATCAACATCGATGCTTTCCGCAAAAGCTTCGCCGATCCGACCAAAGACAATGCAGCTAACATCATCCACCGAACCAATGACAGGTTAAACGGGCAAAAGCCAATCGAATTCATTGCATCCACAAATCCGATCCTCATCATAGATGAGCCTCAGAGCGTTGATAATACACCGAATGCCAAAAAGGCTATTGAAACACTCAATCCTCTTTGTAGACTACGATACAGTGCGACTCATATTGAAAAATTCAATCTCATGTATAAACTTGACTCCATTGATGCTTATGAACAAAAACTGGTCAAACAGATCGAAGTGGCGAATGTCCAAATCAGTGATACATCCAACAAGCCTTATATCAAGCTCATAAGCGTCAAAGCATCACCCCGCAGTGCCAAGATCGAAATCGATTACAATCAAAACGCTACCACGGTGAGAAAAGAGATACCGATAAAAGACAACACGGATTTGTATGAAGCATCCAATGGTAGAGATGTTTATAACGGATATACCGTTAATGATATCTATACCGAAAAAGGGAACGAATACATCGAGTTTTCCAATGGTGAAAGCGTAGCAATCGGCGAAGTGTTAGGGGGAATGGATGATGAGACGGTTAAAAAACTCCAAATCCGTAAAACCATTGAAGAGCATTTGGATAAAGAGCTACGATTGACAGCCAAAGGGATCAAAGTTCTCAGCCTCTTTTTTATCGATAAAGTAGCCAATTATCGACTCTATGACGAAGAGGGTAATCCCCAAAAAGGGAAGTATGCCCAATGGTTTGAAGAACTTTATCTTGAAATTTCTCGTATGCGAAAATACAACACCCTTTTTGGGGATGTCGATATCCAAACCGAAGTTTCTAAAATCCACAACGGCTATTTTTCAAGTGATAAAAAAGGGGTATTCAAAGACAGTACGGGAAGCAACAAAGACGATGAAGACACTTTTACCCTCATCATGAAAGATAAGGAAAAATTGCTTTCTTTTGAATCGTCGTTGCGATTTATTTTCTCCCACAGTGCGTTAAAAGAGGGGTGGGATAATCCCAATGTCTTCCAAATTTGTACTCTCAATGAAACCGCCTCCGTCATCAAAAAGCGTCAAGAGATAGGGCGAGGATTGCGTATATGTGTCGATCAACATGGACAAAGGGTTCATGGATTCGAGGTTAATACTTTGACCGTTATGGCAAATGAGAGTTATCAAGATTTTGCCCGTGGGCTTCAAGAAGAGATCGAAAAAGAAGATGGCATCAAATTCGGCGTAATCGAAGAGCATTTTTTCGCCAATATCTCGTTTCAAAATGACGAAGGAAAATATGATTATTTTGGAGCGACAAACAGTGAAGCCGTTTATGCGTATTTGAAAGAGCAAAAATACATCGATAGCAAGGGAAAAATTCAAGATAGTCTGAAGCTCGATATGCGAGATGGAAAATTCCAAGTTCCTGAACAATTTAGTCATTTACAGAACGAAATCGCTTCCGTTATCAAAAAAATAGCGGGCAATCTCAACATCAAAGACGCGAGCGATAAAAGGCTGATCACCCTGAACAAAGAAGTGTTGCTGGGTGAAGATTTTAAAGAGTTGTGGGAGCGTATCAAATACAAAACGACCTACAATGTTCAGTTTGACGCTGATAAACTAGTCGTTGAGTGTGCGAGCAAAATTGCCAACGATCTCACCGTCGGCAAGATCAAATATCTCTATTCAAAAGCCAAAAACCGCATCACAAAAGTGGGCGTTGAAATCGATGATGACAGCATCACCGAAAAAAATCTTGATTTGGAAATTATCGATTATGATCTTCCCGATATCATCACCTATCTCCAAAACGAAACAAACCTCACCCGCAGGGATATCGTCAATATCCTAATCAAAAGCGGGAAGCTGGAAAGCTTCAAAAACAATCCACAAAAGTTTATCGACGGAGCGATAAAAATCATCCGTAAAACGATGAGCGTGTTCATCGTCAATGGGATCAAATACGAGAAAATCGGCGAGGATTTTTACTATACCCAAGAGTGTTTTGAGGAGAAAGAACTTTACGGTTATCTCAACAAAAACATGATTGCCAACCGTGAGGGTAAATCAATCTACGATTACACCGTTTACGATTCTGATGTTGAAAAAGGGTTTGCGAGATCGTTCAACGAAAGCGATGAAGTCAAACTCTTTGCAAAACTTCCCTCATGGTTCAAAATCAACACGCCACTGGGTGGATACAACCCCGACTGGGCAGTATTGATAGAAAAAGACAATAAAGAAAAACTTTACTTTGTCGTCGAGAGTAAAGGGAGCCTCTTTAGCGAAGATTTACGAGACACCGAACAAGCCAAAATCGATTGCGGGAAGAAACATTTCGAAGCAGTTGCTCCGGAAGTAAGTTTCATTAAATCCAATGGATTTGAGCATTTTAGGGAGTATATCTGATATTAATATGGATATGTCAATTGTAAAAATTATATAAACAAACTTTTTGCCGCCTCTTGACTGCTGTCTGGAGCCGGTTTGGAGCATCTTTGTTTGTGGGTATCACAATACTATTTTGTAAAAACTATAAATATCAAAAACTCTTAAGATGTAAAAATCTATAATTAAGGTTACCAATAGGTTGCCAAAGGTTAAAAGATAAAATTTATTGAAGCTTGTATATGCGATATATAGGGAGATACAAAAGAAAGTAACTGGTGGGTCCTCAGGGACTTGAACCCTGGACCACTCGGTTATGAGCCGAGCGCTCTAACCAACTGAGCTAAAGACCCTTATCTAATCGTTGGTTCGTCTTTCGAAGTCATAATGATTTTCG
>JAUPLR010000080.1 GCA_030836825.1 Campylobacterota bacterium | reverse complement strand
CCATACAACTGCTGCGCATCTTCACGAATAATATGCGTTGTGTGCACTCTAATGCGTTGTGCATTCAAGCTCCCATAAGTATGCAGGGAGATAAATACTTCGTATATGACCCCATTTACCTCCAAATGAACGCATGAAGGTTCTTTATAAACAACATTTCCCTCTAACCCGATAATCATTTTGGCAATACCCTAATAGAAAATTTTCCCTCCTCATCAACATGCAATCCAAATATGCCGCCTTCACTGTTGTCACTTGGGATAAACGTCACATCCATACGAGGCTCTATCAATTTAAAAATAATCTCATTGTAGTTATGCCAACGATCATGATTAATAACACGGGCTTCAAAAATTTCATCTTGGAGCGCCCTATGCCGTCCACTGATAAAAGCATAATGATCCAATCGGTCCTGATACTCTTTTCTTAAAGAATCAAGTTTTTGTTTAAACTCCTGAAATTGCTTGTACTTTTGCGCATACGCAATGGGAATTTTTACATCGTTGTTTTTGTAATTGATCAATTTTCGCTTAATATCATCATAAGCAGCGGCATTTCCTTTCATGGTTGCTTCATAGCCTGAAAGCTCTTTTCCAACTTCATCTATCCCTTTTTTAGCTTCAATCATAAGACTTTGTTCATCGTCTAAAAATTCTCGTGATTCATTGAGCAAAGGGTCAATGGTTAAAATATTTTCGCCACCTTGCAGTTTTTGAATTTCTATGCGCTTTGACGCCGTCAGTTTCGTATGAGAGCCCAGTAACTCTACATCAATTTCTTTGGCATGCACTGTCCCGCCTGTTGCTTGTGCAATACGCACATAATCGCCATCCACACTCCCATGCTCAAGGCGTGTCACATGAATCTCTTTTCCGTAAGCTTTGCCTTTATGAACATTGATCGTTAAATCATCCGCAGTGACGGTTGCGCTATTGTGTACTTGCCCTTCCACTACGGCCTTATGTGCGGTTACTTTTGCGTCCGGTCCTACATTTCCATCAACATGGATGACATTAACCGTCACTTCCATTCCTGTGCCTACGGCATCTTTAAGCGGGTCTTTTTCTTTGACATTAATTGATATGTCTGCGTTTAGTTGCGTTTCAATTGAACCGGTTGATCGAAAACTGATTTCAGTCACATCCATCTCTGTTTTGATATCATACATACCGCCCTCAAACGTAACATATCCGCCCACTTTAGCGCGAAATTCAATATGCGCGTCATTTTCATCTCGTAAAATATTTTCACCCGTGGTAAAGGTAGGTTCATTTTTAACAGTTGGCTCCCTAGCAGCTATAAATTCTCCTCGGCAGTTACGACCGTCCGTTCCTTTTCGCGGCTTTATGTATTCGATGAGCAAATCATTCTCAACTACGCCGATAACGTATCCGCGATCTGCATAATCAACACGCCCTGCTCCATCAAGATCGTTTTGTTTTTTATCATACAACATAATCAACTGATCATCCACGGTAGGTATAGGCTCCAATCCTTGCGCAATCACAAAACGTTCCTGCCCCTCAACGCGGTACACCCCGTTCACTTTTACTTTTGCAATGAACTGCGCTAAATTCTCATGCATCATCGAATCAAAAATGCCGATCATTAAATTTGCCCGCAATTTTTTCTTTTTGATCAGTTCAAAAAAATCTTCTTCGAAAGCAGGATAATAGACAAATTCACTTCCCGGTTTGACGGTTAAAAAAATTTTACATAAGCTTGCATTACCGGCAATGGACAACTCTATAGGATCGAGCTTACCGGTCTGCTCTATGGAAAAAATTTCGATCTCATACATTTGCTTGAGTTCAAATTTAGGGTTTAAATAAAGAGCGTTGGACAGTGCGGCGACATCTGCTTCGGAGAGTTCAGCCCACTCATCGGAGTCTGATTTCGTCTCACCGGACAACAAACTCAGCGTTTGTATTTCTATGATTCTAAAATCAAGGGAATGGACCGAGACATTGTGATTGCCTGCCGCTTGCATTAGCTCTCTTGCAATGTTGTCGGTGCGAATTATCAAAGGGGGAATCACCGTTGAATTTTCAACGGCATCATGTGCTAAAGCTGACATATCCCTCCCCTTTTTTTACCCCATATTCGTTGGCTATTTTAATGACATATCGGTTAAACTCACGTAAAATTTAACGATAGGTCCTATTTGTCTATGTTTAAATCAATATTTTCCAACTCTTTTGGCATCCTCATCTCTCGTGTTAGCGGTTTAGCACGAGACATTCTCATGACCTCCGTATTGGGTGCTAACCTGTGGAGTGATATTTTTCTCATGGCATTTAAATTTCCCAATCTTTTTCGCCGTATTTTTGCCGAAGGATCTTTCACCCAAAGCTTTATGCCCTCGTACATCGCCTCACGACAAAAAAGTGTATTTGCCGTCGCTATTTTCATCCGATTTATGGCATTTATTGTCGCCTTATCCTTTTTGGTCACGTTATTTCCTCAATTTTCCACCAAATTATTAGCGTGGGATTGGAACGCAGACCTTATCGCCAAGACAGCACCTCTCACGATGATTAATTTTTGGTATTTGGACCTCATATTTATTGTCACGTTTTTGGGAACCCTCCTGCAACACAAAGAGCACTTTTTCACCACTGCTTTTTCCACTGTATGGCTCAATATCGCCATGGTGACCGCTCTATTGCTCTTTAGTCACAGCGATCCCAAAACCATCGTCTATGCGTTAAGTTTCTCGATTCTCATAGGGGGCTTGCTGCAAGTACTGACGCATTTGTATTCCATACGCAAGCAAGGGCTATTGAAGCTTCTCATAGGGGGATGGAAATACCGAAAAACCAAAGATGTCAAAGAAGAGGAACGTAAATTCGGCACCCTGTTTTTTCCCTCGCTTTTGGGAAATTCCACAGCACAAGTCGCTTCTTTTATCGATACGAGTCTGGCATCCTTTTTGGCGGCAGGTTCGGTTTCCTACCTTTTTTACGCCAACCGTATTTTTCAGCTCCCCTTCGCCATCATTGCGCTCGCCATTACAACAGCACTCTTCCCCTCCATCGCCAAAGCGATCAAAAATGATAACCACGCCCTCGCCTATCGAAACCTCTACAAATCTTTTTGGCTTCTTAGTGCGTTGTTGGGGGTATCCGTTTTGGGTGGCGTTCTTTTGTCTGAGCCCATCATCTGGCTTTTATTTGAGAGAGGAAATTTCACGATACAAGACACACATAACACCGCTGATGTACTGATGATGTACATGGTGGGACTCGTCCCTTTTGGACTAGCAAAACTCTTTTCACTCTATTTGTACGCCATGCACAAACACATCAAAGCCGCTAAGATTGCAGGGGCATCCCTCATCGTCAATGTCATATGCTCCCTGTTTCTGATGAAGCCAATGGGCGCTGCGGGATTGGCATTGGCGGGGAGCATTGGAGGAGCGGTACAGCTCATCCTCACCGCCAGAGAGATCGGATTTGGAATCGTTTGGAACCTTCTCAAAACCAAATACAGTTTTTACTTTATCCTCGGAGTTGGGATTTTTGGAGTATTATTTTACACCCTAAACCATTTTTTACTCAATTTAATACGATAAAAGAGGAACGATGCTCCTATACGACAGTGTACAAAAAACAAAATGCAAATTTGAACCGCTCATCGAGAGCAAAGTTTCCCTCTACGTCTGCGGTCCAACGGTCTACGATGATGCCCATTTGGGACACGCCAAAAGTGCCTTGACTTTTGATCTGTTGCGTCGTGTTTTGGAAGCCAATGGCTATCAAGTGACTTTTGCACGCAACATCACCGATATTGACGATAAAATTATTAAAAAATCAATCGAAACTGGGAGAAGTGTCCAAGAGATTGCTACAGACTATACCAATAGTTATCGTCTTGACATGGAAGCTATAGGAGTACGTACGCCAACATTGGAGCCAAAAGCCACCGAATCCATCCCTGCTATGACACGCATGATTGGGCAGCTCATTGAGAAAAAACACGCGTATGTTATCAGTAACGGCGATGTCTATTTTGATACGCAAAGCGATAAAAACTATTTTAGCCTCTCAAACCGCCAAAGCAATGAGAATATCAGCCGTGTTGAAAAAATCTCCGAAAAACGCAATGATGCCGATTTCGCCCTCTGGAAAGCGGTGCATGACGGAAGTGTTTCGTTTGATTCTCCTTTTGGTCTCGGACGCCCCGGCTGGCATTTGGAGTGTTCCGCGATGATTGAACAACATCTAGCACAACCAAATCTCCCCTATGCGATTGACATTCACGGTGGAGGGGCTGATCTACTTTTTCCTCACCATGAAAACGAAGCAGCGCAAACACGCTGTGCTACCAATCACAATCTCGCACGTTACTGGGTACACAATGGCTTTATCAACGTGGACGGCGAAAAAATGTCCAAAAGTTTGGGAAATAGCTTTTTTCTCAAAGATGCCCTCAAAGCCTACCATGGTGAAGTATTGCGTTTTTATCTCCTCAGTACTCACTACCGTGGGGATTTCAACTTCAACGAAGAGGATTTAATTGCCTCTAAAAAACGGCTTGATCGTCTCTATCGCCTCAAAAAACGTCTTTTTGGGTTAGACCCGTACACTACAGATACCCCTACCACTTTCAATGCGACACTACTTGAAGTTCTCAATGATGATATGAATGTCTCAAAGGCCTATGCTCTCATTGACGAACTCATAAGTAACGCCAACGATGCCCTAGATAATAATTCCAAAGATAAAATTATCCGTCAAAATCTCCTCTCATCAGTACGCTATATCGAAAAAGTTCTTGGATTTGGAGAGGAAAACCCCTATCACTATTTTCAATTCGGTTTGGATGAAGCAACCAAAGTCAAAATTGATGGCTTAATCGTAAAACGTTCCGAGGCCAAAGCGCTCAAAGATTTCGCCGCTTCCGATGCGATACGAGATGAATTGATCGGCATGAACGTGTCCATCATGGATACCGCCAATGGTACGTTTTGGGAGATTGCTAATTGAAAGAGATCTACCAACGCTATTGGCCCTACATCAAAGGGTACAAATTTCATTATGCGATGGTGCTCGTAGGGATTGTACTGACAGTAACGGCTACCGCAGGGACCGCTCATATCATGCAGCCTATCATGGACAATATGTTTATCAAAAAAGAGCCGAAAATGCTCATTTTCATTCCGCTGTTACTCATCGGGATTTATGTGCTTAAATCGTTGGGACGGTATTTGCAATCGGTCTACACCAACTATATCGGCTTGCATATTATTTCTCGTCTTCGAGAAGACTTGCTAGAGAAGATTATGCACATGGACATGCAGTTTCTCTACCTAAACCGCAGCGGTGAACTCATCTCTCGCATTACCAATGACCTTGCACGCGTTCAATATTTTGTCTCTTCTATGCTTCCCGAACTCATACGCGAAAGCATTACCGTTGTTGCTTTGGTCGGTTATGTTATCTGGCTTAATCCCATGTTAGCCTTTTGGTCGCTCATTGTCATGCCCGTTATTATTGTCCCCCTTATCTCGATCACCAAACGACTCAAAAAACTCTCGCACCGCTCTCAGGAAAAAAATGCCGATGTTATGACACGATTGACGGAAGTATTCAACAACAGTGAAATCATCAAAGCCAACGCAACGGAAGGCTATGAACTGGCACGGTTCAAAGAAGACAATGAGCGCTTTTTTACCATCAACATGAAATCCACCTACACCAATGAGCTTGTTTCTCCTCTCATGGAAATCATTGCCGCTATCGGTTTGGCGGCGGTTATTTATGTAGGGGGACGCGAAGTGTATGCGGGCAAAATGAGCGTGGGTGAGTTTACCGCCTTTTTAACCGCAGTAGGACTTGTTTTTCAACCCCTTCGCCGTGTTACCTCCATCTACGGAAAAATTCAAGATGCCCTTGCGGCAAGCGAACGGGTATTTCATATTTTTGATATTGACAACACCATCCAAGACGGGTCCAAAGAGCTCGCAGAACCCATTAAAAGCATTCAATTTGACAATGTTACCCTCAAATTCGCAGATAAAACCGCCCTTGAAAATTTAAATCTCACGGTTCATGCAGGACAAAACATTGCACTTGTAGGGCAAAGCGGTGGCGGAAAAAGTTCACTGGTTAACCTATTGCTGCGCTTTTACGATGCCGATGAAGGTTTGATCACGATCAATGGGCATAACATTCAAGAGTACACCCAAAACTCTCTGCGTCACCAAATTGCCAGCGTATCCCAGCGTGTCTACATCTTCCAAGACACCCTTGCTGCCAACGTCGCCTACGGAAGTGATGTAAATGAAGAAAGAGTCATTGAAGCCTTGACAATGGCGGATGCCATCGAATTTGCAACAAGCCTGCCCGAGGGTATCCATACCATGATGCAAGAGTTTGGAGCCAATCTCTCCGGGGGACAACGTCAGCGTATTGCCATCGCTCGCGCCATTTACAAGCACGCTTCTCTGCTGATTTTGGACGAAGCGACCAGCGCATTGGATAACGAGAGCGAAAAACGGATACAAAATGCCCTCAACGCATACTCCAAAGACAAAATTACCATTACCATCGCGCACCGCCTCAGTACCATCACCCACGCGGATGCTATCTTGTATTTTGAAGCAGGAAACATCCTTGCGCGAGGCACCCATCAAGAACTCTTGGAAACTTCCGACGCATACCGTCGCTTGGCCGGAGAGATGGTTTAATTTTTACCCTTAAACCATTTTAGAGTATAATCGCATCAATTTATCCCAAGAAGGCAAGACCCTATGATCGATTACGAATCATTAAAACCGTGGTTATTCAAGATTCAGCCCGAAAATGCACATACGTTGGGTGCTCTTGCTTTGCGCGGTGCCGGATTATGTCCACCCCTTTTGAACCATTTTATCACTAAATATTTTATTACTCACCCCTCTCTGTCGCAAGAGCTTTTTGGGCGTACCTTTCTCAATCCCGTAGGACTGGCAGCAGGATTTGACAAAAATGCCACTATGCTGGAGGGAACGCTTGCTCTTGGGTTTGGTTTTACCGAAATCGGCACACTCACCCCAAAACCCCAAGAGGGAAATCCTCGCCCACGACTTTGGCGTCACATCGAAGAAGAGTCTTTGCAAAATGCGATGGGGTTCAATAATGACGGCTTGTTCCGTATTTCTCATCGTCTGAAAAACAGTTATCCGTTTAGCAGCCCTATTGGCGTTAATATTGGAAAAAACAAACTCACTTCTGAAGAAAATGCCCTCAAAGACTACACAACGCTCATCAAGGCGCTGCATCCCTACGCGGATTATATGGTTATCAATATCTCTTCGCCCAACACTCCGGGTTTACGTGATCTGCAAAATGAAGAATTTATTGCGCAGCTCTTTCAAACCGCTAAAACACTGACATCCAAACCGATCCTTCTGAAAATTTCTCCCGATATGTCCGAAGATCAAGCCGTAGCGCTGTGTGTACATGCCGTTGCAAGCGGTGCGGATGGGATCATCGCAACCAATACCACCGTTGATTATTCCCTCCTCACCGATCCCGAAGACATTGGCGGTATCAGCGGTGAAGTACTGCGTGAACGCAGTTTTTACATCTTTGATGCCATCGCACGCGAACTGTTCGGGAAAACAACCCTTATCAGCGTGGGCGGGATTTCAACACCCGAAGAGGCGTATCGTCGTATCCGTGCAGGAGCATCCCTTGTACAGCTCTACAGTTCTCTGATTTTCAAAGGGCCTGAAGTGGTGGAAGAGATCAACAGCGGTCTCATCGATTTACTCGCGCAAGACGGTTACACCTCGATCACCCAAGCCATCGGCGCCGATCGTCAATGAAAAAAACGCTTACGGTATTATTTTTTACGCTAGGAACTTTAATGGCCACCTCTTTGCCTCATTACGAAACCAAAACGCTTTCCAATGGATTGCAAGTTGTTGCCATCCCTATGGACAACCATTCGGGTGTTATTTCTACCGATATTTTTTACAAAGTGGGAAGCCGCAACGAAGTCATGGGCAAAAGTGGTATTGCCCACATGCTCGAACACATGAACTTCAAATCCACCAAAAACCTCAAAGCAGGTGAGTTTGATGAAGAGGTTAAAAGTATCGGCGGACTCAACAACGCTTCCACAGGCTTTGACCACACCCACTACTACATCAAATCAAGCAGTGAAAATTTGGGGAAATCGCTCACACTTTTTGCCGAATTGATGCAAAACCTCAATCTTAAAGACGAAGAGTTCCAGCCGGAACGTAATGTCGTTGCCGAAGAGCGCCGATGGAGAACCGATAACAATCCGATGGGCTACCTCTATTTTCGCCTCTTTAACAGCGCGTATGTCTACCACTCCTATCACTGGACACCGATTGGGTTCATGAACGATATACAGACATGGAGCCTCAAAGACATACAAGATTTTCATCAGATGTATTATCAGCCAAAAAACGCCATTCTCGTCGTAACGGGTGATATCAAACCGCAAACCGTCTTTGCCGAGGCTCAGAAGCATTTTGAGAAAGTTCCCAATACCGTGGATATTCCTGCCATAAAAATCGTTGAGCCCCAACAAGACGGAGCACGACGTGTTATTGTCCACAAAGAAAGTGAAGTAGAGATGCTTGCCATCTCATTTCCGATCCCCAATTTCCAACATGCTGACCAACCCAAACTCTCAGGGATCAGCGAATTACTCAGCTCCGGTAAAAGTTCACGCCTTTACCGTAAACTCGTTGACGAAAAACGCCTTGTGAATCAAATCCATGCCTACAACATGGAAACCATCGATCCGGGCATTTTTTTGTTTTTAGCCATTGCCAACAAAGGCGTTACCGCTGAGGTCATTGAAAAAGAGCTTTGGAAAGAGATCAAAGCACTGCAAACCAAACCAGTCAAGAAAGCAGAATTGGATAAAATCAAGATCAATACCCGTGCCGATTTCATCTATTCCCTAGAGAGTTCTACCTCTGTGGCTGAGTTGTTTGGAAGCTATCTTGCACGAGGCGATATCGCTCCTCTAGAGCGTTATGAGGCTTCGGTCAACGCACTGACGCCTGCTGATATTCAAGAAACAGCCAAACGTTATTTTGACATGGATAAAGCCACTACACTCATTTTACGTAAAGGTCAAAAATGAATCTAGTAACAGGCTCAACAACCGCCCTGATCACCCCTTTTAAAAATGGGAAACTGGATGAGCAAAAGTACGCTGATCTTATACGCAGACAAATCAGACATGGGATCAATGCCGTTTGTCCTGTGGGCACCACAGGCGAGAGCGCAACGCTTAGCTATGACGAAGACCGCGTCTGTATGGAAATCGCAGTAGAAGTGTGTAAGGGAACCCATACCAAAGTTCTCGCAGGCGCAGGAAGCAACTCGACAGCAGAAGCGATCGAAGCCGCAAAAGTTGCTCAAAAATGCGGTGTTGATGCAATCTTCTCCGTAGCACCGTATTACAACAAACCCTCTCAAGAGGGGCTGTATCAACACTACAAAGCCATAGCCCAATGTGTTAGCGATCTTCCTTTCATGCTCTACAACGTCCCCGGGCGCACCCTTGTGGACATCAGTGCCGATACCGTTATCCGCCTCTTTGATGATGTCCCTAATATTTACGGTATCAAAGAAGCCACGGGCAGTATTGAGCGCACCATCGAGCTGCTCTCACGACGACCCCAGCTGAAAGTCTTTTCGGGCGATGATGCGATTGACTACGCTATTCTAGCTTGCGGTGGAGCGGGCATCACGTCGGTGACCTCCAATCTCTTGCCTGACATGAAAAGCCAATTGGTTGCCAAAGCATTGGCAGGTGATTTTGCGGGTTCCAAAACAATCAACGACGCTTTATTTCCTATTAACAAAGCTCTCTTTTTAGAGTCTAACCCCGTGATGGTCAAAGCCGCTATGTACATTGCAGGACTCATTGACACACTGGAGTACCGCCTTCCACTCGTTGCACCAAGCAGCGCCAATCTAAAAATGATCGAAGAAATCAAGAAAAATTACACCATTCAAGGAGCATAAAATGACAAATATGAAAGGCAAAACACTGGTAATTACCGGAGCCACAAAAGGTATTGGTCAAGCCATTGCTGAAAAATTTGCTCAAAACGGTGTTAATATTGCGTTTACCTACAATTCAAACGCCGAAACAGCAGCTGTCTTAGCACAAGAGCTGGAATCTAAATACGGAATCAAAGCACGTGCATACCCTCTTAATATCTTAGAAACAGACGAATTCAAACCTCTTTTTGAAGCCATTGATACCGATTTTGACCGCGTTGACTTTTTTGTCAGTAATGCCATGATTTACGGCCGCCCTGTTGTTGGCGGATACGGTAAGTTTATGCGTCTCAAACCACGCGGTCTTAACAACATTTATACGGCAACCGTCAATGCCTTCGTCGTAGGAACCCAAGAAGCGGCAAAGCGGATGGAAAAAGTGGGCGGTGGCGCGGTTGTCACGATGTCCAGTACGGGCAATCTCATCTACATCGAAAACTACGCGGGTCACGGAACCAACAAAGCGGCAGTAGAAGCAATGAGCCGTTACGCTGCCGTTGAGCTAGGTGAGATGAACATCCGTGTCAACGCCGTTTCAGGCGGTCCCATCGACACCGACGCCCTCAAAGCGTTTACCAACTACGAAGAGGTCAAAGCCGAAACCATCCGACGCTCTGCGATGAACCGCATGGGAAGCCCTAACGACATCGCCGGTGCTGTTTATTTTCTCTGTACCGAAGAAGCAAGCTGGATTACGGGTCAAACAATCGTCGTTGATGGCGGAACTACATTTAGATAATCTCCCGTCATTCCGTACTTGATACGGAATCCATCTCCATTTTATTTAAATGAATCGTGTATCAATTTTTTGGTATCTTCATGACAATACGGTGCACTTCACCAATCTTGGGTCATTTTTAAACTCTATTAATATACGTCTCACACGATCTTGCCACAAGCTTCCAAATAGCTCTTTATCCTCACCGTCTGCATTACCTGAAACAAGCCGCATAAGGAGTTCCCCCATACGCTCATCACTGCTCACAAAAGAGGGATCATACCTAAGCTCTACACGCGTGCCGGTATCAATACGTTCGAGTAACATATCCGCATGCATGTCCGCATCATAAAACAGTAAATCACGTCGATCAAAGTGTCCCGCTAACCCGTGAAAACCGCCTATCGTCGTTGCCCCCGTAACCATTGATGCCACATTGGAAATAACGCCTACAACGCCTTCGCCCAGTTTCCCTTTGACAAAAACTTTGATGCTTCCACGAACGGGAGTCTCCTGACCATAAAGAGCATTCATCCCTTTTTCCAGCATCAAATAGGCACCTGCAACCGTAGGGCACGCATGCCCAGCCAGTTTCACTATATCGGTATACGTGTATTCTATCATCCCTCCACGCGCAGCTCCCAAGACTTGAGCCAAGGGATCGTGCATTACAATAGGGGCAACTTCATTAAAAAAATCGGGTGTTATCATCGCAGTCTCTCCATTTAAAAGACGAATTATAATCTTTTAAACTGCCTCTTACGTTGAAATAAATAAACTATTATTTAACCCGCGTACCAACAATATCTCCAAAGAAAAGGACATCCTCCAGTATTGCTTTTTCGCACAGCCCTTGTGAATCAAGATTGATCAGCAATTCTCCGTTACGACTTGCAAAGATGCGATCGTTTAAAATAACTTTTAAAAAGGTCCCTTCTTCCCTTTCTAACGATTTTTTTATCTCTGTCAATTCTTTATTCTTTAGAAATATCGCATCAATACGACCATCTTTTTTATTCCCGCCAATTGCATAAAAAGTGTAGCTCTGCTGCTGTTTAAGATAATTTTTTAGATTGAAAAACAGACTCAAAAAATCATCTTGCGCATAATAATCATTTTTCTCTTTTTCTGGAGACGATTTTGGATTTTTACCTTCTACGCTCTGAAACCATACCTCTTTGTTTTCATGATCAAACGCATACGTCTTCACCGTTTTGTTCGAATTTGTCTGACGTGTTTTTATAAAAATCTTTGGTAAGAGCTTCCCCTCTTTTACGATTCCACGACTCTCATAGATCTCAATACGATTGTTGGAGAGAAGTTTTGCGATGCCCGCCGTCTTGGCGGTTATGTAAATGGTGTAGGTCTGATCCTCTTTTATTTCCATGTGCGTATGGGCAACACCCATCGCTTGAAATATTCCAAACGAAACTTCATACGTTGCGCTCAAAACTTTACCACTCACGATCTGTGTCAGTAGTAAAAACAGCCATAGAATTTTTTTCATCCCAGCATCCTTTTTTATCCAAAATATTATACTCCCCTAAAGCCCAAAGTCCCTAAAATACGTTTATTAATTATGAGGACTCCTTTCATGTCATTTACAGCACTCGGTCTCTCACCACAAATCTTGCGTGCACTTGATGAAAGTGGCTACAAAGAGCCAACTCCTATCCAAAATGAGGTTGTCCCGCTTGTTCTCTCCCATCGGGATGTTATGGCACGGGCACAAACCGGAAGCGGTAAAAGTGCAAGCTTCGTATTGCCTATTTTACAGCTTTGGTCTCAAAATGTGGGTGAGGGAAAAAGCAAAATAAAAGCATTAGTACTCACCCCTACACGGGAATTAACCCTCCAAGTAGCACAGACGTTTGAGTCTATGGGTGCTTTTTTACCGCAAAAACCAAAAGTGGTGAGCATCATCGGAGGGGAGAGCATCGGGGATCAGCTCTTTGCAATACAAAAAGGGTGCGATGTAGTTGTAGCGACTTCAGGAAGACTGATCGATGTACTGAACAAAAAACAGATGAATTTAGCCCATCTGCAATTTTTTGTTTTGGATGAAGCGGACAAGATGCTCGATCTCGGATTTGCCGAAGAGCTTGAGCTGATTTTAAAAGAGATCCCCAGCAAGCGCCAAAACCTCTTGTTCTCCGCAACCTACCCGCCAAAAATGCAAATGATTGCCTCACGCATCACTCAAAATCCTATCCAAGTGACCATAGAGGCTGATGTGCC
The DNA here is from genome assembly GCA_030836825.1 of Campylobacterota bacterium. Classification (GTDB taxonomy): domain Bacteria; phylum Campylobacterota; class Campylobacteria; order Campylobacterales; family Sulfurimonadaceae; genus Sulfuricurvum. Next base: position 1,027 of record JAUPLR010000080.1, on the reverse strand, counting down.
AACGGTTGGGACTATCCATCAGCGTGTCATCCAAGTCAATCATGCCAATCGCGGTCCCCTTCTGCGCCACTTGCTCGAATATGAAAAATGGGAACAAGTGCTCGTCTTTATGGCCAATAAAAGGGCCACCGACAACATCGCCGCGAAATTTAAAAAATACGGATTTTTAGCCGAATCGTTTCATGGGGATTTGGTTCAAGAAGATCGCAATTACACCCTCGATGCCTTCAAAGCTAAAAAAATCCGCATTCTCTTCGCTACCGACATCGCCGCACGTGGTCTGGACGTCGACGACATCACCTGCGTCATCAATTTCGATCTTCCCCGTTCGCCTGCGGATTACATCCACCGCATAGGACGCACAGGAAGAGCAGGGAAATCAGGACTTGCCGTCTCTTTTATCGATCATGAGGATTTTGACCATTTTAAACTCATCGAAAAACGCTCACACATAAAACTCGTCAGAGAACAGATTGAAGGGTTTGAATTAAACGGAAATACCCCTGTAAAAGTCAAAGGACCCGAACCCGTCAAAGGAAAAGGGAAAAGCAAAAAAGACAAACTTAGAGAGCAAGCGGCACAAGCAAAAAGCTAAAACCTACCATTTCCCCTCTAACGATAAAAGAAATATTGACCGTGAATGGTCCTGATTGATTTGTGTTTCGCTGGAAGTATTTGAGGTCGTCTCTACCATTGTTCGGGTAATGTTTTTCCAGTTTAACTGCATTTTAAACGTTTCATTGAGCCGTTTGATGGCGTACATATCCAATGTTCCGTATCCCTTTTGCACCTGCGAAATACCATTTTCATCGATCGGATCATCGTATCCACTCACATAACGGTACGCCGCTCCATAGGTGAGCTTATACGTTTTAAGCGCATGATCCACTCCTAGGTTATAGAGGTAATCATGGGTCTGTTTGATCGGTCGCTTGAACCCTGTAGTGCTGTTGGTAATCGATGAGTTCTGAAACGTCGCATTGGCAAACGTTCCAAAACCCTCCACATAAGAACTCAATGATTTTTT
>JAUPLR010000079.1 GCA_030836825.1 Campylobacterota bacterium | reverse complement strand
AATCTCATACGCGCCCAAACGCAATGTCGCGCGCTCAATGGAACCCAAACGGTCGAAATCCCAGTCTTTGAGATGTTTTTCAATCGCTTCATCCACGGGGGCTAAATGTTCAACCACCCCTTTGAACAAATCAAGAGCAAAATCACGCTGTTTGTTACGGATTTTTTTCTCTTCGAGAATTTCATCGCTGAAATCAAGAATGCCTTGATTTCCCAAATCATACGCATACAGCAAACTTACAACCGCCATACGGGCTTGATGTCGCGTCGCCATTACCCCTCCATCGCTTCATACAAATCAAGCAGTTCAATCACAACCGTCATCGCTTCGAAGCCTTTGTTACCCGCTTTTGTCCCTGCACGCTCAATGGCTTGTTCGATGGTATCGGTGGTTAACAGTCCAAAAGAGACCGGTTTTTTATGCTTTAAGCTCACCGTTGCGATCCCCTTGGTAGCCTCTGCTGAAACGTAATCAAAATGAGGGGTTGAGCCGCGAATAACCGCACCCAATGCACACACGGCATCGTACTTCCCCGTACTTAACAGTTGTTCAATCACCATAGGCAGCTCAAATGCTCCAGGGGCCAACACATGGGTTAAATCATCGCTGTTTCCGCCGTGTCGAACGTAAGCGTCTTTCGCCCCTTCAACCAATCGGTCTACGATAAAATGGTTCCATCGTGTACTCACGATGGCTACTCTTTTGTCCGCACGTACTTTTAGATTTCCTTCTAGCATTTTCATATTTTTTATCCTTTTATTGAATCAAGTTTTAAAAGTGTTTCCGTCAAAGCTTTTAATTGCTCTAATGTTAGCATATTTGGACCGTCGCTCAAAGCGCAGGTTGGGTCAAAATGGGTTTCGAAGAAAAATCCGTCAACGCCAACGGCTGCAGCTGCACGTGCCAAGTGAGGTACCATAGAGCTGTCTCCCCCTGTTTTTCCACCACCAATTCCCGGCATTTGTACCGAGTGGGTCGCATCAAAAATGACGGGAGAAAATTGGCGCATAATGTGCAATGAGCGCATATCGACCACGAGATTACCGTATCCGAAGCTCGATCCGCGTTCGCATAAAAAGACCCCGTTTTTTTGAGATGCTTCGTAGCTCAGCTCATCACATCCGCGGGTTTTAAGCACCTTCATCACCGAGTACTGCATATCGCCGGGCGTCATAAACTGCCCTTTTTTGATATTTACAATTTTATCGGTTTTCCCCGCAGCCACAAGCAAATCGGTCTGACGGCACAAAAACGCGGGAATTTGGATCATATCCACGACCTCGGCCACAGCGGGAACTTGACAGCTTTCATGAACATCGGTGACGATCTTGTAGCCAAAATCATCTTTGACTTTTTGCAGCAGTCGCAAGCCCTCTTCCAATCCCGGTCCGCGGTAGCTGTCCAGAGAGGTACGGTTTGCCTTATCGAAGCTCGATTTGAAATAAAAATCAAAGCGCACATCGTTGTGATAGTGTTCCAGTCCTTTTGCAATTCTGAAAAGATTTTCTTCACTCTCAATCACACACGGTCCCGCCATCAGTATCATAAAAAGCTCCTATGTGTTTATGGACGTATTGTACTTGCGATTAGATTAAAATCCCATTCGCACAAACAACTGCCGAACTAAATGCCCATTGAAAATTATATCCTCCAAGCTCACCGGTAACAGCCACTGTTTCACCAATAAAATAGAGTCCTCTGATATGGCGGCTTTCCATGCACAACGGATCAATCTCTTCATGCGATACTCCTCCCCGACAGACTTCGGCTTTGGTTAACCCAAATGTTCCCGAGGGTGCCATTTTGTAATTTTGTATGAGAGAAAGTTTTGCCCGTTCGTCTGCGTTTAATCGATTACAGGATTTCTCTTCTAAAGCAATAGCGTCCAAAAAGGCTTTGGTAAAGCGATTGGGCAATGGCAATGCCGTACTAAGCAATTTCTTTTCCTCTTTTAACGCGTTCAAATCAACATGGGGGCAAAAATTGATCGCAATCTCACCGCGATGCCAATACAACGAGGCAGAGAGAACTGCGGGACCGCTGATTCCTTTATGCGCAAATAAAAGATCTTCGTCCAAGGTTTTTCCCGCTACATCAATGTGCGCGCGCAAGCTCACACCGCTGAGCTCCTTCATCCAAAACTCTTTGGGCTGCAATGTCAATCCCACCAATGCGGGGGAGAAGGGGATAATTTTATGCCCATAATCCTGCGCGATTTTCACTCCGATGTCACTGGCGCCCAACTCTTTGTAGCTCGCGCCGCCGGTTGCCACAACTACTTTGGATGCGCTAAACGTTGCTTTGTCCGTTGTAATGACAAACGGTGAATTTCCTTTAACGCTCACAATTTTATGCCCCATAAACATCTCACACCCACGTGATTTTCCCATCAAAATAGAAATAACCTCATCGGAACTCTTCGGGCAAAAGTAGTACTTCTCTTTGCGAATCACGGGACGCAGCCCGCCATCGTGAAAATAGCGCAACAATGCCTCTTTGGAAAAAACACTCAGGGCATGGGACACCAACGATTCATCCCCTAAAAAGTGACTCGCATCCACCTCAACATTGGTCAGGTTGCATTTACCGCCACCGGAAGCTTTGAGTTTTAATGCGGGCTTCATGTTTCCCTCGATAAGGGCAACTTTTAACGAGGTTTTTTCTCGTAACTGCGCGGCGCACATCAGTCCGCTCGCCCCTGCTCCTAAAATAATGACGTCATAAATTATACTCATAGTAAAAGTGTAGCTAAAACTGACTTGGCTATAATGGCACTAATACTATCCAAGGGTTGCTAAATGGCTAAAAAACTTCACATCGTTTCACTGGGTTGTACCAAAAATCTCGTTGATACCGAGGTCATGTTGGGACGTCTCCGAGAGTATGAAATGACGGACGCGAGCACCGAAGCCGATGTCATCATCGTCAACACCTGCGGATTCATCGATGCGGCCAAACAAGAATCGCTCAATACTGTTTCTAACCTCAATGCAGGACGAAAAAAAGATTCGGTTTTGGTCATGGCGGGATGCTTGAGCGAACGCTATCAAGATGATTTAGCCAAAGAACTTACCGAAGTGGATATTTTCACAGGAGTGGGTGACTACGACAAAATCGACGAGCTTCTCGCCCTCAAGCAAAGCCGTTTTACTCCCGAAGTCTATCTCATCGACGGTGCTGAGCGTGTCGTAACGGGTTCGACGTACCATGCCTACATCAAACTCTCCGAGGGGTGCAATCAGCAGTGCAGTTTTTGCGCCATCCCCTCGTTTAAAGGCAAACTCAATTCCCGTAATCTCGACAGCATCGCCAAAGAAGTGGAAGGGTTGGTTGCAAAAGGCTATTTTGATTTCACCTTTATCTCCCAAGATTCCAGCTCGTACTTGCGCGATCAAAATGTTAACGAAGGGCTTATCCACCTCATCAAGCGTATCGAGCTGATCGACGGTGTCAAAAGTGCCCGTATCTTATACCTCTATCCATCTACTACAACCCTAAAACTGATCAAAACCATCGGGGACTCTAAAATATTTCACAACTATTTTGACATGCCGATCCAGCATATCAATGACGAGATGCTGCGTATCATGAAACGGGGATTTGGGAAAGACAAAACCGTGGAACTGCTCAATGCGATGCGTTCTTTGCCAAATTCTTTTGTCCGTACCAGCTTCATCGTAGGACACCCACTTGAATCCCAAGAGATGTTTGATGAGATGGCAGAATTTGCAGGCTCTTTTGGCTTTGACCGCATGAACGTGTTTAGCTACTCCGATGAAGAGGGAACCAGTGCCTACACAATGGCAGAAAAAATTCCTGCCAAAACCATCAACGAACGGGCCAAAAAATTGGGAAAAGTCGCTTCTAAAGTGGAAGGCGAGAGTCTCAATAAACTCATCGGCACCGAGATTCCTCTCATCATCGATGGAGAGAGTGACGAACACGCGTTTCTTTTGAGTGCACGCGCACTGCTTTGGGCACCCGATGTAGACGGTGAAATCTACGTCAATGACCGTGAAATTGATGAAGAGCTGACCTACGGAAAGATTTATCGTGCCCGCATTACCGAGGTAACCGATAAGCACCCATTGGCTACGATCACAGGCGATGCTTAATCTCCTCCACCTAGACCTCCTCAAAAAAGGCAAAGTCCTCCTTGCCTTTTCGGGAGGCGTTGATTCTACGGCTCTCTTTCATCTTTTGCATTCTCACAATATTATCTTTGATATTGCCCATGTCAACTACCATACCAGACCCACAAGCGACCAAGAGGCCCAAAGTGCTGAAGAGCTCGCATGTGCACATAACCTTCGCTGCTATACCCATTCCTGTCGTCTTGAGGGGAAAAATTTTGAACACCGTGCACGTGAGGAACGCTACACTTTTTTAAAGTATCTGGTGGAAAAATACAACTATACATACGTTCTCACCGCCCATCAGCTCAACGACCGTCTGGAATGGCTGATGATGCAGTTTTGCCGTGGCTCAGGATTGCCTGAGTTACTGGGTATCCGCTCCATCGATCACAGAGAGGGAATGACCCTCATACGACCTCTTCTCGAACATGACCGTGACGGTATCGAAGCCTACTTGTCCCAACATGATCACTCCCATTTTATCGATGAGAGCAATGCCGATGAACGCTACACGCGCAATATTTTTAGGCATCGCTTCAGTACACCCCTTATGCAAGAATACCGCGAAGCCATCAAACGAAGTTTTCGTTATCTTGAAGAAGACAATGCAGCTCTCATACAAAGCGTTACTGTTGAAAACAGTGATGAGCTCTATTATTTCAAAAATCCCAAAAACCGCCATTCCCTGATCGTTGCGATAGATGGCATCTTGAAGTCATTGGGACACGTAATGAGCGGAAATGAAAAAGAGTTTTTAAAACAGGGAACATCGCTTATTATCGGTCGAGCTTACTGTGCGTCAATCGAAGAAGAATATACGTTTATTGCCCCGTACAGCACAGAAGAAAAAATGGATAAAAAATTTAAAGAAGTGTGCAGAAACGCAAAAATTGAGCCAAAGATGCGCGGCTACCTCGCCACACATCCAAAAGCCCTTGAGGTTATGCTTCGATTAAAAGGCGCTCAAGCACCTCTTCAATGCGACTAACGCCGACAATTTCCAAGGCATTTTTCACTTCGTCGGGAATATCACTCAAATCACGCTCAAAGTTTTTCTGTGGAATAAGCGCCAGCACCATCCCAGCACGATGCGCTGCAATGAGTTTTTCTTTAAGCCCGCCAATAGGAAGCACATTGCCGCTCAGAGATACCTCACCCGTCATCGCGATGTCTGCGCGAACTTTTTTATTGGCAAGAATAGAGGCGATAACCGTACACATCGCGATTCCCGCACTTGGGCCATCTTTTGGCGTCGCCCCATCGGGAACATGAATGTGCAAATCAAAACGTTTATAGATTTCACTCGCCTCCACAACGACATTCGTCTCACGCTCAGTAGAACTCAGAGGAATAACCGAATGATCCACGGTAATCTTGCCGCTGTCGATCAGTGTCTTAACCACAGAAAGGGCAATACGGGCAGATTCTTTCATCACATCCCCCAAACTACCCGTGAGCTGCAATGTCCCTTTACCATTGATACGAATCGCTTCGATTTTAAGAACATCCCCCCCAACCGCTGTCCATGCAAGACCGTTTACAACGCCGATACGATCAACATGATCGGTTTTTTCAATCTCAAAGACGGTTTTTTCCAAAAAGTCTTTGAGGTTTTTAATCGTTACATTTATTTTCTCTGCATTTGAATTCTCTAAAATGCGCTTAGCACTCTTGCGTACGATGTCTGCAATACGACGTCGAAGATTTCTCACTCCGGCTTCTCGCGTATGCTTCTCAATAACATCGGCCAAAGCCGTTTTTGAAATAGAGAGTTCTGCAGATTTCAATCCGTGCTTTTTAAGCTCTTGCGGGATCAAATACTGTTTTGCAATTTGAAATTTTTCTTGCGGTGTATAAGAACTAACAGGGATAAACTCCATACGGTCGCGCAACGGTCCGGGGATTTGTCCCGCATCGTTTGCCGTTGCGATAAAGATGGCTTTGCTCAAATCCAAATTGAAATTGAGGTAATAATCCCTAAAATGGCTGTTTTGTTCCGGATCTAGAATCTCAAGTAAAACAGCAGTAGGATCGCCGCGATTGGATTTGGCCACTTTGTCAATCTCATCCAACACGATGACCGGATTCATTTTTTTGGCTTCGATCAGCCCTTGAACGATACGACCCGGCATTGCTCCCACGTACGTACGACGATGTCCGCGCAGTTCATTGACATCTTCCAATCCGCCCAATGCAATACGAATCAAGGGGCGCTTGAGCGCCACGGCAATAGAATTTGCCAAAGACGTCTTACCCACACCGGGAGGACCCACAAAACATAAAATGGCACCACGCCCTTCCTTGTCTCCCATTCCGCGCAGCTCCAAAAGCTCTTTAACGGAGAAATATTCCAAAATACGCTCTTTTGGTTTACGAAGAGAAAAATGGTCTTTGTTGAGCTGCGTTTCCACTTCATGTACGTTGAGCGCTTTTTTAGACTCTTCGCCATACGGAATATCCAATACCCACTCTAAATACGTTTGTATCACCCCGGCATCTGCACTGTCTGGATGCATACGGGCAAAACGCTCTAGCTGTTTGTTGATCTCTTTGTAGGCATCCTCGTGCATTTTCGCTTTTTTACTCTCGAGCTTTTTACGAAATTCTTCGATCTCTTCCTCGCGATGCGTATCGGTACCGAGCTCTTTTTGTATCTGCTTGAGCTGTTCTTTGAGGAAATATTCTTTGTTCACCTTCTCAATACGAGTATGTACTTTAGAGCGGATCTCTTTTTGCAGCTTGTTTGCTTCCGTCTCTTCGATGAGTTCATCGATGAGCATTAAAAAACGCTTTTCCGGATCACGCTCGGTAAAAAGCGCATAAGCACTCTCTTTTTTGAGTTTGATGGAGCTGCAAATCAAATCAACGATACGGTTGTATTCATGATTTTCTTCGATCGTGCGCAATAAATCAGCGGGAAAATAGTTGCTTACCTGTGAAAGCGCCCGTACTTTTTCCCGTAATACTTCGAGAATGGCGTCCATTTTTAAATTACTGACGCTTTCAGAGGCGATGATATCCACTTGGGCACGCAACGGATTCTCGTTGCTAAACTGCATGATGTGCCCGCGCGCAAGCCCTTGAAATAAAATCTTGATACGACCATCGGGCAGTACCACTTTACGCATAATTGAACCGATAACGCCCGCATCGTAAATCGAGGAAGACTCACGCTGACCCTCATGTTCGGGCTTAACCGGACACACGATTACCAGAGAGTTATTTTCAATTGCTTCCGTTGCCGCCGCAATATTTTTCTCATCGTTTAAAAACAACGGAGAAATCATAAAAGGGTATAAAAAAAGATCGTCCTCTACGATAACCGGTAAAACCGTTGGGAAAGGGCTGTAATTACTAAGTTGCATCCGAAAAAATCCTTTAAAAATATTTATTTGCTTTCATTATCGTCCATGGAAACGACGCTGCGTGTTTTCGGAATCATGAATGCATACCAGCTGCTGGTTCCATCGCCCTCGAACATTGAACGGTACCACGGTATTTGCGCTGCTTGAATTTCCGCAGCAGCAATCCATGTAACCGGAGCGCTGTTGCGATACACCACTGCACCCTTCGGTTTTCCTAATCGATCATACAATCCCGCAATCTGCTCATTGAGGGTTGATTTTGCCAGCTCCAATTGCGTCTCCATTGTCATTATCAACGGCATATAAATAGAGTACGGATAACTCTTTTTGAATGAAATTGCCTCTTTTAGTGTCTCATCGATAAGTCCTTGATCCCGTCCGGGATTAGGGAGTGCCAAAAATTTTGCTTTTATTTTTAAAAATTCCGAATATTCTTTCCCTGCGTGTGTCGCGTAACGACGACTGTATTCATCCAAAAAGTGTTCTGCAAGCAGATACTCTTCATACGCCATATGGGCCTGCGCCATAATAAGGGTTGCTTCACTCAAAAGAGGGGAAGCAATGTGCTCGCTTTGCAGGGAACTGAAATAACCGTCTGCTTTTTCCAAATTACCATCGGAAACAGCCGTGATCATTTTTGAATACCAATAATCGGCAGGCTTATTGTATTCATCGATCTCTTTTGCGCATCCGGTTAAAAAGAGCACCGTCACAGCTACCATTATTACGATTCGAATCATCATTTCGTCGTGTCCATCTTATGTTAAGTTAGAACCATTTTACCAAAAAGAAATTAATATAAAGGAGAGGTTTGTCCTACTTTTAGAGCAAATATTTTCGTCATGTGACTTTTTTTATAGATCGTGTGTTAAAATCGTGCACAATCCTTAAACCCAACGAGGCGATTATGCAGTTTACCCTACAACTACCGATACTTGGTTTCGAGTCTGTGACGCAGATGGAACTCCAAAAAATTGATGATATTTTTATGCGTTTAGAGAGCATTGGCGAGGGTCCCTCTTTTACCCTTATAAACCCTTATGTTTTACGCGAATACTCTTTTGATATTCCTACCTCCCTCCAAGCTGCCATGCAAATCAGTGAGACCAGCAACCTGCTCATTTTTGCTATCGTCATATTGAATACCTCAATCGAAGACTCCACCATCAATTTTGTGGCTCCTTTGATTTTTAACACGGACAATCAGACCATGGCGCAGATCATTATTGATAATCGCCCCGATTTTTCCATTGCCGAACCAATCCGCAATTATCTCAAAGGAACCTCCCATGAGTAAGCCTTCCATTACCCTTATCGGCAATGGAAAAATGGCCCTTGCCATTGCAAAAGGACTCAAAGGGGACTATTCTCTTGAAGTTATCGGACGCACAAAAGAGTGCTTGGATCACTTTGAAACCGCATTGGGCGCACCTCTCAAAAAGTGTCTCTATGAAGACTCCTCTTGTGAGGGAAAAACCCTCATCGTGTGCGTCAAACCGGCTAATCTTCAGGAAATTTCTACCCGATTAAACGGAAAAGCAAAATCCCTGTATTCCGTCCTTGCAGGGGTATCATTGGCATCCCTTCATTGCATCAGCGCACATTCTTATGTTCGTGCCATGCCCAATCTCGCAGCCGAGGTCGGTCTTTCGATGACCTCGCTGGTGGGTGACGTTTCTTTGCGCGATGAAGCCATTGATTTGTTTTCCTCCATTGGTAAAACACTGTGGCTGACGAGCGAAAAAGAACTCGATGTGGCCACGGCGCTTGCAGGAAGCGGACCTGCGTATCTTGCCCTTGTCGCCGAAGCGCTTTGCGATGGTGCTGTTCGTGAGGGATTAAAACGCGAGGACGCTCTAACGCTTATGCGCGGGCTGTTTAAAGGATTTGGAACCCTTATACAAACCACACAGCCCTCTTCGCTCAAAGACAGCGTAATGAGTCCAGGAGGCACTACGGCGGCGGGATACGCCGCTTTGGAAAAATCCGGCGTGCGTTACGGATGCATGGAAGCGATAACTACCGCTTACGAGAAAGCCAAAAGTCTTAAATAGTATTGCTATGCACTTTCATCGTAAATGAGGATTTTATTTTATCCCCGTCTCTCTCAAAATTAATCGGAAAATCAACCCCAATCACCCAGTCGCTTTTATTTATTTTCTCTAAAAATTGATAAAACGCTTGCGGTGACGTGATCTTCGTCGTGGCATTGACTTCGTACACTTTAAATGAACCATTTTGTTCTGCCATTTCAAGCTCAGTTAAATAGAGATTTTCAAAATCCTTCTGATTGTTTTTTGTAAATTTTACCGAGTCAAAGGGGGTGCGAAAGGATTGTATAACATGCGCGTTTTCACTTTTGAGCTTTTTATGTTTTTCATTCACTTGATCGTATCGCTCTTGTGCCTGAGCAATCAACTGTTGCTCTTTTTTACTTTCCAATCGTAACGTACGGTACTCTTTCCCCTTAGGAATCAAAAAGAGCACAGAAAAAACAACAATTCCAAAAAACAACGTTAATGAAATCAGGACCAGATACAGTGTCCGATGATTGGTTCGCTGACTCATTCAATCACCTCCACAGCGGTTTCATCCTCCAAATAGTTGGTCGATGTAAACCGATACCAGCCGTTTTGAGCAGGATAATAACTCGTGTAGGTACGATGAAATATCGAACGTAATGGAGCATGCAATAAAAATTCATACGTATCCTTGCTGGGAGTGATACCCGAAAGAACCAACGATTTTTCCCCAAGCTGAGCACTTGTAAGGGTGATTTTATCAGGAACGAGATCAAATAAATTGCGAATACTTTCTTTCATCACGGTATTATTCGTCGTGATACCATCGTGTGCTTTCACCTCTATCTCTATTGTTTCAATGCTTTTTTCCAACAGGCGTCTGTCCGCATCCAGCTTTTCTATTTTTTTGTTAATACCTGCATGCTGCGCTTGGAAATCGTAGGTTTTATAGCTCAAAAACAGATACGTTCCTGCAACCATTGCGATACTCACCATAAAGAAAAACAATGACAACTGAAGATCACCGCTGATTACTTTTTTACGGCGGGGGGTAATTAAACTGTATTTCATAACCCCTCTTCTTCTAACATCGCAAGCGCGTTAATGGTTTCAATAACATCTACTTTACGTACCAACACATTCAAAAAAAGTTCTTCTTCCAAATAGCGCTTCAGTTCTTCGCTTCCGCCTTGAGAATCCGCAATGCACACCGTTTCAATAAAGCGGTTGTGACATTCAGGCATGCCGTAAAACCGATTTAAAGTCTTTTGAATATAACCAAATCGCTGATAATCTTCCGCGGAACCGTCGACATTTCCTTTGATCATAGCAGAGTGTTCTCTGCCCAATCTCTTCTCTTGGCTTGTTGGCATATCTTCGCTAAATTCATGCACTTCTTCAAGTTCATTAAGATCATCAATATCGTTCAGGGAATCCAAATCGTCTATAATATCCAGATCTTCCAATCCTTCGATGTCGTCCAAATGTATCAGCCCCTCGTTCTCATCCTCTTCTTCATCCATATGGGATGCAAAATCCATGGCTGAAGCTTCCGTAGCCTCCTCTTGCACTGGACTCTTTTTATCCGAATAGTGATGGGCATATTCAAGCTTATCTCCCTGAAAAATTGCAACCGTGAAAAGACCCGACATGGCAAAAGCATAGAGGGCAAACGTATCTTTCATCTTATCCGCAAAAGAGTGCTCGAGGATGGAAAATGGAGAAAAAATAAAATCAAGACCGACCGTATGATACGTATAGGTCAGCGCATGCAAATCATCCAATGAAGCGTACAGGGTCCATTTTTTATTACGGCACACTTCACTTACTTTAGTGTCGTCGCTGTGTTGTGTTTTTCCCTTATTCGAACACCCTTCATGCGCCCCCTGATGCGGTTGGGTATTTATCGTGCTGATGTAGTAAATCGGCGAGGGATCGATGGCTTCTTGGATGTAGCGATTCATGACACTTGAGGGTTCAGCACCTTCGAAATGGCGCTTCTCTTTGTAGAGTACTTTTTTATTTTTCATAGCAACGCTCAATACTTCATAACCACCGGAAACGGGAACAATGGAAACAAATATTTTTTGAAACAGTCGCTCTAGCACTCTGGTTCCTCTGTTTTTTGGCATAATGGGTGCGATTTAAGATAATGATCCATTTTTAGCGCACTTCCCAACTTGGTGTAGATCTGTGTGGTTGCCATACTTGCATGACCAAGCAATTCGCTCACATCGGCAATTCGGGCATCGTTGTTTAACAGCTCCGTCGCATAGGCATGTCGAAGCTGATGAGGAGTGACGCGAAATCCCACCTCTTTAAAAACCTTCGTGATAGAGTATCTTAGACTATTTTCGCTTAATTTTTCTCCGTTTACTTCAAAGAGAAACCCACCGCAAAGGCTTTTGCTTTTATAATCACTGACGGCTTCCCAAACCTGTGCCAAAACAGGAATATCACGTTCTTTTGACCCTTTACCCTTTACCCTGCACCATTGGCTCCCTATATTATCAGTACGTAAGCTTGAGAGTTCACTAATGCGCAAACCCATCGTATAAAGAAGCAAAATAGCCAAACGCTCCATCACGGGCGCATGTGCCAAGGCAGTTAATATATGTTCATGAGATACCGGTTTGGGGAGGGATTTTGGGACCTTAATGCTCTCATCCGCTCGCACATGGATGAGCATTCCCTCAAGGCGCAGGTATTTGATAAAACTGCGTATCGCACTCAATTTACGTGCAATTGTTTTAGGTTTATTCACCGCTATTTTGACCCGAAACGGCATTAGATTAATATTTACTTCAGCATCAGCAATCTCAATCTCTGCATATTTTAACATCTCATCAATGGATTCATCATAGCTGAAGATTGTCAGAGGCGAATAGCCCTTGAATGCTTCACAATGCTTGAGAAATTCTTCTTTATGTCGGTGAAAATCAATCATACAGCCGCATGAAGCATCAGTGCTTTATGCAAATATTCTTTTGCTTCATCCATTGCCATGCTTGCTAAATCAAGAGGTTCTGAGGCGTAGAAGTGAAGAACACCAAATGGTTTTGGGATCACGAAACGGTCCCAGCTTCCAAGCTGCCAGTAGGAGGAGGGGACACAACTGTAAACAATTACTTTTGCTTGACGCTTTTGTGCCATCACCACGACTCCGTCACTCACCGTATAACGAGGTCCCTTTGGTCCATCGGGAGTGATGCCGATATCAAAGCCATCAGAGAGTGACTTCATCCCTTGTATTAAAACTTTTGCACCGCCACGCGTCGTTGAACCGTGTATCGTCCCTAAATGGAAAAAGGTCATGATACGCGCAATGATTTGACCATCAAAATGATCGCTGATGAGTACTTTTGCCTTGGGATTTTTACGAAATTGATAATACAAATAAGGTTGGAGCAGCAAATCCCCGTGCCAAAAGGCAAAAATAACGGGTTCTTTGGGAATAACTTGAGGCATATGAAAGTGTTTTTTGGAGGTAAAGTAAATGATACGAATAAGCAATGCCCCGATAAACGGGACAAGCATTAGAGCAAGTGCACGTAAAAAACGCTTACGCAAGGATTTCTCCGTATTGAACCATACGGGAAACCTCTGTGATTTTCACTTTGGCTATTTTGCCCAAGTGTTCTTCGCTGCCCTTAACTTTGACCATGATATTATTATCACTGCGCCCTGCTACATAGCCATCGCTTCGAAGTTCTTCAAAATAGACTTCCATAACTTTGCCAAGATGCGTCAACTTGAGGTCATCCAAAACAGAATCCGCATAGGCTTGAAGGATATTAAGACGATCGGATCCAATTTCTGAATCGATTGCGTTTGTAAAATGTTCGGCTTCCGTTAACGGTCTAGGAGAGTATTTAAAACTAAATACCTGTTCAAAACGCACTCGGCGCATAACGTCCATCGTATGTTCAAAATCTTCATCACTCTCCCCTGGGAAAGCAACAATAATATCGGTACTAATGCTTACATCCGGAACCATTGCCCGCAGTTTTTCCACGCGATTGAGAAACCACTCTTTCGTATAGCCGCGCTTCATCGCTTTGAGTATTTCGCTCGAACCGCTTTGCAGCGGCATGTGCATCGATTTACAGATTTTAGGATTTTTGGCAAACTCTTCGATGAACTCATCGTCCATATGAAGCGGATGCGGTGACGTAAATCGTATACGCTCAACGCCTTCAACCGCACTGATACGGCGAAGCAGCTCGGTGAAGTTTATTTTGTCATGTTCGCCCGAAAAACGACGCCCGTAATTGTTAACATTTTGACCCAACAAAAAGATTTCCTTCACCCCTTTTAGGGCTGCTTTGGCCGCTTCGGCTATGATTAAATCAGCAGGAATGGAGATCTCTTCTCCTCGTGTTTTGGGAACAATGCAAAACGTACATTGCTTGTCACATCCGATAGAAATATTAATGTAGGCTTTATGTCCGCTGGAGCGAAAATCTTTGAAGGCGAATTGGGACTCATCGTAATCGATGTCAATCTCTACCGCTTTGTCTTTGTGGACGACATCCGCAATTTTTGAGACATTACGAGCACCCAATACGAAATTAACAAAGGGCGCCTTTTTGATGATCTCTTTGCCCAAATGCGATGCCGTACACCCGCACACACCGATTTTAGCCCCCTCTTTTTTGAGTCGATTAAAAACGCCCAATTCTGAAAAAAGTTTGTGCACCGGCTTCTCACGAACCGAACAGGTGTTGATCATGATAAGATCGGCTTCACGCGCATCCGTCGTGAGCTCGTACCCTTCATGGACATTGAGTTCCGCAATCATGTGCTCGGAATCGCGAACATTCATCGCGCATCCCAGAGTCTCGATAAAAAGCTTTTTAGACATTAGAGAATGTGAACCTCATACATGTATTCGTTCGCAGAAAGGCCAAAACGTACTTCGCGCATGTAAAAACTTTTGCCGATTCCTTCAAAATGATCTTGCAATGCCAAAAGATCTTTATGCGAATTCTCACGGTCAAAATAAAAGATCAAAGAATTGCTTTTCTCAACCATTTCGGTCATCTTCTTGAGGTCGATTTTTTTTGGTTTAGCATCGTGATCGCTGCGTGCTACTTTAAGTTCCATGTGGTTACCCCTTGGGTTATTTGAGTTCTTGATTTATAAGGGATTATATCTGTGTTTCAATAAATATCCCATTAAGCGAATCTATTGTACAATTCAAATTCTTCATAAAAAAGCTTCCCCATACTCCATTATTTTTTATGATACACCTAAATGAGGACATCTTCGTGGAAAATATTTTAGACATTATTGATTCAATCGCCAGCGAAAAAGGGCTAAGCCAAGAGAGCGTAAAAGAGGCCATTAAAACCTCATTTATCCAAACCGCTAAACGCATTATCAATCCGACTTTTGCTTTTGAAGCGGACATTAACGATCAAACAAAAGGGGTTCAGTTACGCCAAGTCATCACCGTTGTCCCTGACGATGCCTCCGAACTAGAGAGCGAGAAAGCAGGTGCCTACATGAGCATCACCGCAGCAAAAGAGATCGATGATGAAGCTGAAATCGGTGATCAGCTCCAAATGGAGCACGATATTGAAACCTATGGTCGCAGTGCGTTTGCAACGCTGCACCGTGAAATCGAGTTTCACATACAGCGTCTTGTCGAAAACGACCTCTATGACAAATACAAAAGTAAAATTAACCAAATCGTCTCGGGACGCGTAACCCGTGTTGACAATGACCAAAACACTACGATTGAAATCGATGAGATTCGGGCCGTCTTGCCAATGAAAAATCGTATCAAGGGTGAGAAATTCAAAGTCGGTGATGTGGTAAGCGCCCTCGTTCGCCGCGTACAAGTGGATAAAAACACCGGAATTGGGATGGAACTTTCACGCACCTCTCCGAAGTTCCTCGAAGAGCTACTCGCCCTCGAAGTGCCAGAAATCAAAGACGGCATTGTTATCGTCGAAAAATGTGCCCGTATCCCTGGAGAGCGTGCTAAAATCGCTCTCTACACGATCCGTCCGCAGATCGATCCTATCGGCGCTACCGTCGGAGTACGCGGCGTACGCATCAATGCCGTAAGCGAAGAGCTGTGCGGCGAGAACATTGACTGTATCGAGTACAGCGCTTCTCCAGAGCTTTTCATCTCTCGCGCCATGAGTCCTGCGATTATCAGCTCGGTAGCTATCACCGAAGATGAAGGTGAAGAGAAAAAAGCGATCGTCACGCTCCCAAGCGATCAAAAATCAAAAGCAATCGGTAAAAGCGGGATCAATATCCGTCTAGCGTCGATGCTAACCGGCTACATCATCGAGCTCAAAGAGCAAGGAGAGTCCGCCACCGCCACCGAAGAGAAAAAAGAGGGCATCGGCTCTCTCGAAGCACTGTTTGGTAATTAAGGCTCTTATCGCTTCACAAACGGATTAAGCTTTAACAACACCGCGTCGGCAATCTGATTGCCGATAAGTGTCAAAAACGCACTCATCATCAAAATTCCCATAATCACCGGATAATCCCGACTCATTGCGCTCATGTAAAAAAGCTGTCCCATCCCCTCTATCCCGAAAATAGATTCG
The DNA here is from genome assembly GCA_030836825.1 of Campylobacterota bacterium. Taxonomy (GTDB): domain Bacteria; phylum Campylobacterota; class Campylobacteria; order Campylobacterales; family Sulfurimonadaceae; genus Sulfuricurvum. Next base: position 1,357 of record JAUPLR010000079.1, on the reverse strand, counting down.
AGTATCACCGATCCGCCGATGAGGCCTGGAAGAGAAAGCCCCAACATCGTCACAATAGGCGGCAAGAGATTGGGGAGGATAAAATAACGAATAAGCTTTTTTTCATCAATGCCTCGCGCCCGTGCGAAATAAACATAATCGCCTTTTAGAATTTCCAGAGTAAGGGATCGGATATACAATACCAAACTCCCCACTCCTACAAAGACCATCACTCCAATAGGCAAAACAAGATGCCATGCCATATCCATGTAATAACCAAATCCTTGCGGAGGTTCAAGAGAGTGCAGCCCCGCAATCGGGAACCAGCCCAACGTTACGCTTAGTACCATCATCAAAACCAATGCTAAATAATAGGAGGGCATTGCAAAACTTAATAATGAAATTTGCGTAATCAGATGATCGCTTTTCTTCTCATATCGCAATGCAGCTTTTATCCCCATCCATAACGACAACACAAACGTAATAAGAAGGGCAATGATATTCATCCACAGCGTTACCGCAAGACGATCGCTCACCACAGTGCTAACTTGTTCACCGCTTACAAAAGATATTCCAAAATTGAGCTGCACGAGATTTATCATCCAATCGATGTATTGTTGAAACAGCGGCTTATCAAGACCGTAAATGGCTTTGAGCTGCGCAATCGCTTCTGGGGTCATGTTGGGATTGAGTTCACCCCCCATAAAACTGTTGGGGGCCATGTGGATTGCCCCGAACGAAAGAAGAGAAATTAACAGCAACATTAAAAAGGTATAGGATAAAGATCGGAGTAAATATTTCATAAAAAGATTATATCGGAAGAGAAGAAAAAAAGGGGGATTCACCCAAAAGGGTGAAAGAAGAATACAAAAAACTCTTAAAAATTAAGCGATAAATAGGCTTGAACGCTGTCATAGCGTGCGCCATTAGCATTAACGTTAGTATTGCCAGTAGTGGCATCCGTTGAGATATAAGCCAACGTCGTCTCCAGCGGTCCAAACGGTTTAGAAGCCGTCAAAGTTACTTCCGTTAACTCTTTATTGTTAGCTACCGCAGTTGGTCTGACCGTTGCATCTGTATAATAAATCCCCAGCTTTGCAAATCCTGCATTATATTCAGCCGTAACATTATACGAATCAGCGCCTGGAGCACCTACGAATCCATAATTCCACCATGCTTCCGTATAGAGTTTAGATTGACCTGAAGCTGCTACATTTTGAATGGACAACTGACCATCCTCGTCCGTACTAGAATAAGCGGCGGAGATCTTTAGATCTTTAATTCCCTCGTATCCAACTCTGACAGCGTATGCCGATGAATCTCTGTTGGCAAGATTCAAAACAGCAGGGTCAATAGCCATACCTTTTGGATTCATATT
>JAUPLR010000078.1 GCA_030836825.1 Campylobacterota bacterium | reverse complement strand
TATTTTTGGGTATGCGATACTGTTTGACCGCATTTTCGACACGCTCCATCTCATGCGTTATTTTCACCAAAAGCTCTTTTTCTGCCACCCCGCGCATGATAGCGAGATAACGGTGAGAGGGAATCGAGCTGATACGCTCCGACTTTCCCGCGAGTTTTGCAAACAATCCCTCCTCTTTGAGTCCCTTAGCCGCTTTGATCTCAAAAGAAGCATTCCCTTCCAACTGCTTACGCCAATAATCGCGCTCTTTTGGGTCATCACTGTACCGCTCTGCGAGAATATCCTGAGAGCCTTTGATCGCGTCAGCGACACTTTCAATCGGTAATTTTACGAATTCCTGCGCTTTTCGTTTAAACTCTGCGCTCTCCAATCGTCCGCTTTCCAAGATATCGGCCAACGGCTCAAGTCCCGCTGCAATTGCCGATGCCGCACGAGTATTTTTCTTTTCTTTGAAAGGGCGATACATGTCTTCGAGCACTTGGAGCGTTTGAGCCTCTTGGATACGTGTTTTCAACTCGTGAGTCAATGTTGCCCGTTCTGTGATGAGGCGCATGACCTCTTCTTTACGCTCCAACAGTTTTTTAGAATAGGCATACACCGTTTCAAATGCACGCAGCTGCTCATCCGTAGCACCGCCCGTCATCTCTTTGCGGTAACGGGCAATGAAGGGGATCGTTGCCCCCTCTGCGAGGAGTTTGAGTATGGATTCGATGTTGCTTTTTGATATGCCAATTTTAGTAATGTTTTGCATAGGCGCATTTTAGCGTTTGGAACTTAGGGGCACTTCAAAAATAAAATTCACAGATAACGGCGAAGAAAGGCTTTACGTCCTTCTTCTGCCAACAGTACAATCACCATAATCGTTACAACCGCCCACCAATACACTGGATCAAAAGGTGCGGTTCCAAAAATACTTGACATGGACGTTGGAAGCAACAGCAATGCCAAAACGCCTAGTTCAATCCCAACCGCTCCCCAATAATAGCGGTTGTTCCACCATCCGATATTCCACAAAGAGTCTCGTGAGCTTCGGCATGAAAGGCCGTTGGCTATTTGCCCAAAAACAATCGCCGTAAACGTCAACGTCGTCGCTTGAAGATACAACGGGTCGGTCCATTCCAAGAATTCACCCCTCCAACCGTGCGCACGCAAATAAAACCAAAACAGCCCCATAGACAATACCGCGCTTATGAGACCTAAAAATCCGAAGGCTCTGAAATAAACCGCCATAGTCAACACCCGCTCTTTACGGCTTCTTGGACCCTGATTCATCAGCCCCTTATGAGGCGGTTCTACCCCCAGCGCCAATCCCGGCATAATGTCCGTCCCCAAATCGATAGCCAAGACCAAGGCAACCGGAAGTGCCAGCGGAATTCCCAACCAAAAAAACAGGACATACGGAACCGCTTCGGGTAAATTACTCGCAAGCATATAGGTAATAAACCGGCGTATGTTTTCATACACCGCGCGCCCTTCCTCTATCCCTTTGACAATCGTGGCAAAATGGTCATCCATCAAAATGGCATCGGCGGCTTGTTGGGCCACATCGGTTCCTGAGCCCATCGCGATTCCGACATCCGCTTTTTTCAGCGCAGGAGCATCATTGACGCCATCTCCCGTCACCGCTACGGTCTCCCCCATCTCTTTGAGCAGCGTCACCAATGTCAGTTTTTGTTCCGGAGACACACGTGCGAAAACGTGGTTTTTACGCAACAGATGTTTGATCGCCGATGAAGGCAGTTTGTCTAAATATTCGCCCGTACTCACATGGGCATCTTCCTTAATAATCCCCGATTTTATTCCGATCGCCGCAGCGGTAAGAGGATGGTCTCCCGTAATCATCATTACCCGTATTCCCGCCTTATGGCACAGCCCAACAGCCTCAACGATATCGTCACGTAACGGATCTGCCATGGCGATGAAGCCGATAAAAATCAGACCCTCCTCGGCTTCTTGACGTGACGCCGGAAGTTCAGAATACTCGTGCTTGGCAAAAGCAATCACACGATACCCTTCTGCCGCCATACGGTCATGTTTTTCCATCAAATTACGGTGTTCATCCGCTGTGATTTTTTTGATTCCTTCGGATGTATTAACCGCCTGACACAACCGTACAATCACTTCAGGGGCCCCTTTGCAGTAAACCACAAATCCCTTTTCGCTGCGATGAACGGTACTCATCCGTTTTAGATGATAATCAAATACATAATCACGGACAATGGGATATTGACCCCGCTTAAGCGCTACATCCGTATAGCGGCTTGCAAAGACAATAAGCGCCTGTTCTATGGGATCTCCCGCCGAAGAATCGGCACGATTGCACAACAACGCGGCATTGAGCAACGCGGGAGAGGGCCCTTGACGTACCTCCTCTTCCCACGCGGTGACTTCCATCTTGTTTTGGGTAATGGTTCCCGTTTTATCGGTTGCAATGACCGTAACGGCACCAAGATTTTCGATCACAGAGAGACCATTGACCAAAAAGCCCTTGGAGGCCATTCGCTTCGCCCCAAATGCCAATGCCATGGTCACCGTGGGCAACAACCCCTCCGGAATCAACGCCACAAGAACGCCCAGAGCAAACAAAAAGGTTTTCCACAGTTCAAACCCTCCCGTTCCCATCGCGATCACAATCAAGCTTCCGGCAAGCACTGCCGAACTCAAAGCAACGACTTTGGAGATATGGGCAATCTCTTTTTGCAGATGGCTTTGTCCCGCATCCACAATCTGAGTCAAAGAGGCAATCGCTCCGTAGCGGCTCTCCTTGCCCGTGGCATAAACCAATCCTCGCGCTTCCCCTTTGACCACATACGTACCTGAATACAAAACGACTTTGACATGATCGGTTCCCACAGCATCAGCAGAAACAAGCTCACTTTCACCCGTTAGAGCACTCTCATTGAGCCACAAATCAAAGGCTTGAATCACATAAACATCGCAGGGGACTTTATCCCCTTCCTTGAGCAGTATGATGTCACCGGGGACAAGCTGCTCTGCCAAAATTATTCGCTGAACTGCGCTACGGCACACCATCACTTTCAAAGGGAGCATGTTGCGCAGCGCTTCTAAACTTTTCTCAGTGCGAAACTCCTGATAAAAGCCAAATCCCCCATTTAAAACGATAACAATAACAATTGCCCACCCGATAGGCAGCATATTTGACGAAGGATCAGCCCACGCAGTCATAAAACTGATTGCAGCCGCAATCCATAATAAAAGGGCAAAAAAGTGGGTAAATTGAGCCGCCAATTTAGCGTACCACGCCCTCACGGGAACATGGGGCAAAACATTCAAGCCGTAGCGCACACGTCGACACCCAACTTCTTCCTCGCTTAGCCCCTCATTCGAGGTTCCAAATGCTAAAAATAATTGTGAAAGATTCATCTTGTCCATTATGCTGCATCTGCTTTAGCGTGGATTAGTACGATTATTCTACCTTATTTTGCATTGCATAACTATAATTTTATGTAATTTTAATGTGTTAAAATATATTATTTTGGCAATGATAGATTTTCTGAGGGTTCAAGAATGCATCAAAACGGTTTGCGCAGTTCTCAAATTCATGAAATTTTAGAACACTCGCCTGATGGTATGTTCACCATTGGCATGGACATGAGCATACAGTATGTTAATCCTGCCTTCTGTAAACTCTTGCACTATTCTCCTGATGAACTTTACGGAACTTCCATAACGGATCATCTGGGCGACATGAGCATCTTGGCCAACTGCATGACAGCGGTTCAAACTTCCGGCCACTGCAAAGACCAAGAGACCATCTTCAAACGAAAAGACGGTTCCATCGTCCATATTTCAAAAAATGTCCAAGCACTGTACGATGAAAATGGGGATATTCATAGCATTCTCGTCAGTATCCGAGACATGACTGCCTTGCACAAACTCAACAAAGAACTTTTAGAATCCAAATCCGATGTGCTCACCAATCTCCCGAATCGAAGAAAGCTTCTAAGCGATATTGATACTCTAAATTCGCCCTTTAATATTGTTGTAATTAACATTGACAGTTTTAAAGAAGTCAATACCTTTTATGGCCATAAAGTAGCCGATCAGCTCCTTATTACGTTTGCAGAAGAGTTGGTCCGTTATGCCAAAATGATGAAAAATGCGACGGTCTACAAGCTTCCCGTGGATGAATACGTTATCCTTATCCAAAGTTCGTGCAAAAACGAAGAGATATCGACGTGTATTACCGATCTCTCTGACACCCTTAATAAAAAAATATTTACAGCAGCAGATCAGGAAATCAGCTTGAACGTCACCATCGGTATCTCTGGGTCTAATGCAATAACGGCGGGCATAGTGGATAAGAAAGAGATCCTGATCAACGCCGATATGGCCCTCAAATTGGCGAAAAAAAGGCGTAAAAACTACCTCTATTATAATGAATCCTTCAATATCAAAGAGGACTATGAAAACAATCTCTTATGGATCAAACGCCTTCGTGATGCTCTGGCAAATGATCGGGTTGTCCCCTTCTATCAGCCAATTGTCAATGCAAAGACACTCAAAATAGAAAAATATGAAGCGTTGGTTCGTATCGTCGAAGAAGATGGCACCGTGATCCCTCCGATTCAATTTTTAGAAATTTCAAAAAAAGTCAGACTGTATCATCAAATCACAAGGGTTATGATCGACAAAGTATTTGAAGAGATGCTCCACCATCGGACGCTTCAATGTTCCATCAACTTATCGATAGAAGACATTCAGGATACACACATGAACGCCTATATCCTAGATAAAATCAAACATTGCGATTACAGCGATCGTATAATTTTTGAAATTTTAGAATCCGAGGGGATCGAGAACTACGAAACGATCAATGAATTTATCACCGAAATAAAAAAATACGGTGCTAAAATTGCCATTGACGATTTCGGTGCGGGATACTCCAATTTCGTTTATATTACCAAATTGGACATAGATTACATAAAAATCGACGGTTCCATCATCCGCAACATCGACACCGATGTAACGTCACAAATCATCACCAAGACGATTATTGATTTTGCCTCTCAACTCAATATTGAGACGGTTGCCGAGTTTGTTCATTCGCAAAGTGTCCATAATTATCTTCAGGATCTCTCTTTGAGCCATTTACAGGGATACTATTTTGGAGAACCTGCCCCGACAATTGGGCATTAATTTTACCCTTTAATCATCGACGAAAAAAAATCACGGCACATGGTGATGATTTTCTCCTGCCGTTCTTTCCCTGCCTTCTCATTTTGACGAACAGCATGCACCCGCTCTATGAGATGATGCACTCCCTCGGGAATAAGCTTCGTCAGATGCTGACGCAGCGCTGAACTCACCGCAGGTGCTTTGCCTGAGGTATTGATCCCCACACACAAATCCCCCTGAACAATCAATGCCGGAAAGATAAAACTGCACAGCGCGGGTGAATCTACGCAATTAACGGGTGTCTTTGTTTGCCTGCACGCATTATAGATCTTCTCCTGCTCACACAGATCATCCAGCGCACCGATCACTAAAAAACGGTTTTCACAATCCTCGATCACATATTCCCGCTCCAAAAGGGTCATCGCATGCGTCTTACTCAAAACTCGAATCTCCTCATGAATGATTGGAGCGATGACGGTGAGTTTGGGGGAAAATTTACTAAGTTGCTCGATTTTACGCAAAGCCACAACGCCAGCGCCTATCACAACGATATCTTTATCCTGTAAATCTACAAACATGGGAAAAAGTGCCATAAACCATCCTATTATATAAACAACAAAGATGCTTAATTTTTAAGCACCTTATTGCGATTTGCTCCCACATTTTACACTATTATTTCCGTACAAAAAAGCCTTAAAGGGAAAAAAATGAACGGATCACTCTATTTAATCGGATGCGGGCCGGGTGATGCCGATTTACTGACCCTCAAAGCCCTCACGACCCTCCAGCGCCTCGATGTTGCCCTTATCGACCATTTGCTCACCCAAGAGATCATTGATTTGATTCCGACGCATACAAAAGTTGTCTTTGTCGGCAAAAAAAAAGGATACCACAGCTCAACTCAAGACGAAATCAACACCATCATAGCCTCTTATGCACTCCAAGGCCTACGCGTAGGACGTCTAAAATGCGGAGATCCGTATGTCTTTGGACGCGGAACTGAAGAGGCAATCTATGCGATGGAACGGGGCATTCATACTGAAGTTATTCCAGGAATTTCTTCGGCGCTCAGCGGACCGCTGAGTGCAGGAATCGCTCCAACGGCACGCGGATATGCGACGGGGATGTCGATCGTATCGGCACATCTGGCAGGCGATCGTGTGAATCTGGACTGGATACCGTTGTTGGGAATGCCTCGCCATACGACGATCGTCCTTATGGGGCTTAGCCGTGCAGGGCAAATCAGCGCTGAGGCCTTGAAACAGGGGATTAGCCCCGCCTTGAGCGTTGCCATCGTTTCCAATGCTACAAGCACCAATCAAAGCACCCTCATTACGACACTGAACGATTTGGCAAGTGCCGCTCAAAAAGCGCCCAAACCCGCCATTATGATTTTTGGCGATGTTGTCGCGCTCGAATCGCAATTACCAAAATACATCCACGAGATCAAGGAGGCAACCCATGACATCACTCTCTCAAGCTAACGAAGCGCGCAGTGAAAAGCGCCACAAAGTAGAATCCATCAAAGATACCTTTAGCGCCAAAGAAGCATGGGAACGACTCATTTCCTACTCCAAAACAGGCTATGCCTCGATCACCGAAGAGGATAAGGATTTCGTCCTAAAAAGTTTTGGTGTCTTTGACCGTCCTGCGACTCCCGAACGCTTTATGATTCGTGTTCGTGTGGCTGGCGGAATTTTAAGCGTTGCGCAAGCCCGTGTTCTGGCGGAGGTTGCAAAACGTTTTGGTCAAGACACCATCGACATCACTACCCGCATGCAAATCGAATTACGCTACGTCACCATCGAAGAGTTGCCCGAAACACTGGAACTTTTGGAGAGCGTAGGATTGACCAGCTACCAAACAGGGGTTGATAACTTCCGCAACATCCTCATTGATCCGCTGGATGGCTTGGCGATGGACAATATTATCCCGTGTGTTGAGATTATGAACGACATCCAAGCCGTCTTCTTGAAAAATGACGATTGGGTTACCGCATTACCGCGTAAATTTAACCTCGGTATCAGCGGTTCCCTCTCCAATCGCTGCAATATCTTCGGTCAGGATTTCGCCCTCGCTCTCGCACAAAAAGAAGGCGTATACGGTTTTAATCTCTATCTTGGGGGTCGTGTCGGATTTTTAGCGCAAGATGCCGATATGTTTGTGTTACCAACGCAGGCAAAAGAGGTATTTATCGCCGTTGCCAGCCTCTTTAAAACCTACGGATTTCGCGACAACCGCAACAAAAACCGCCTTAAATATCTAATAGACGCCGTGGGGATGGGTGAATTTCGCAATGCTATCGAGAAACAGCTAGGCTTTGCAATGCACACCGGCGGCGAAACGCTGTGTGCGACAGAGGGGGGAGACCATTACGGTAAAATTGCCCTCAAAGACGGATCGTTTGCCCTTTATGCCGCCGTCCCCTCCGGTGTGTTCAGTGGTAGCGATTTGATGGATGCTGCCCAAGTTGCTGCAGCACAAAACGGTGCGCTACGGTTTACCATCGAACAAAACCTCATCATCACCGGCGTTCGCGATGAGCAAACAGCGCTAGAGTCGCCATTATTTGCCAAATACCCCAATCGCCCCTCACCGTACATGGCGAACCTCATCGCCTGTGCGGGAACACAGCACTGCCCATTTGGCGTTATTCCCAATAAACCCGATGCGATTGAGATGGGGGAGTATTTAACCCGCGTTGTCCCTATTGCGGATGCTAAAATGCGTCTGTATTGGTCTGCGTGTGTAAAAGGATGCGGAATTCACGGTGCCGGAGATCTTGGTTTCGTGGGGTGTAAAGTTCCGCATAATGGCAAAACCGTTTTGGGCGTTGACATCTTCATCGGCGGAACGCTCAGTGGCGAAGGGGGTGAGGGACATCTTCTGCTCAAGGGAATTATTCTGGAAGAAGCACGTGAGTATGTTGCCGAGCTGATGTTCCAATATCGCGATCACAGAACAGGCAAAGAGAGCTTGGAAAAATTCATTTCCCGCTTAAAAGCACGCTATACCAATCATGCCATCGGCTTTGTGATGCGTTGGAATCGTTTAATGCGTTTGGAACATAATTTTGATGCGATGCTCTCCTTCAATCTCAAAAAACAGGGCGGTTCACACCGTGAACAAGATGAGATTTTTGATTTTGGAAAGCAAGTGGTTCGTAGCGTCACAGGTACCAATGCGTACGATACCGATGAACCGCTGGCCGAAGGGAAAAAAAGCTATCGGCACAAAACATCAGAGCTTTCGACCTACGCTCTAATACTGGAAAAAATGGTAGAACCCAGCCCGCTTAAACGCTCCGTGGTTTTTACCGAGATCGTCGTTGAGTTGAAAAAACTCTCCGCGCGGGTATAACATTGAAGATACCCCTTCCCTTTGTCCCTAGGGACTAAGCTAACGGCGCCTTTCTATCATCTTATTTCACATTCTCAATTTTATGCCATTAAACTTCCTCACTTCTAATGCTTTTACCTCTTATTTCTTTGAGGTTGTCTGTTACGAAATGGAACATTTTTGAAAGTATTTACACTTAAAAATCTTAAATTTTTTTGACGACTTCTATGTATTCTTAAAAATAAATGCTTTCGTCAAAAAATAACACTATAAGTATTTATAATATTATTTTGAAATATTAAGCTTTCTAAATTAGGAATATAGGGCTTTTGAAATTAAGACAAAATCTATCTTAAATTTAAAAATATTTTTTTATTTTTTTCCGCCATCTCTCCAATCAGAGCAACGTACGAATATTTAAAAATTAAATAAAGAAAATTTATTAGTACAAATTATTACGACTTACTACAACTTGTGCTAAAATTAGACTGCGTGAATAAATGAACGCCGTTAGACAAATTAAAAGGGGACTCAATGAGTAAAAATCGGTTTTTTTCGATTTTGTTGATTGGTTATTTATCAGTAACCAACGTTGGTGCTGATGCTGGCAATGGAGCGCGCCTGTTTGAAGGATCTGTTTCCTTTGAAAATGGTGGTGTTTCTTGTGTGGCTTGCCACAATGCAAGCAATGCTTTAGTTATAAATGGTGGAACTTTAGCCAAAGATTTAACGAAGGCAATCTCTGGGTACGGAGGAGTTGAGGCAGGCGCTGGCGAAACAGTAAAAGCAATGATCACTGACTCAAGCAGCATGCCTTCACCAATGATGACAACAGCTTATAAAGGAAAAGAATTAACCGCAAGCGAAGCGACTGACTTGGTTGATTTTTTGGTAAAAGCGGATAGTGAGGCAACTGCGCCTTCTAATGATTCAAACAGTTTCATCATATCTGGAGTTGTTGGAGCAATCATTATTTTTGTTCTCTTGTCTATATTTGGCAGAAAAAGAAAAAGAGAGTCCGTCAATCAAGCAATGTATGATAGACAGATTAAATCATCATGGAAGGAATCCAAAGAATGAGTTGGATCAAAGATATTGTTGACCCGCAAGCGCGTCAATGGGAAGAATTTTATAGAAATAGATTTCAGCATGACAAAATTGTCAGAAGTACACACGGTGTAAACTGTACAGGTAGTTGTTCTTGGCAGGTGCATGTTAAAGATGGTATCGTTGTATGGGAAACACAGCAATTGGACTATCCTTTATTGGAAAGCTCACTCCCCCCTTATGAGCCTAGAGGATGCCAACGTGGTATCTCGTTTTCTTGGTATCTCTACAGCCCTGTAAGAATTAAATACCCTTTAATTAGAGGTGTATTGCTCGATGCTTATAGAGAAGAGAAGCAAAAAGCTAACGGCGACCCTATGCTTGCGTGGGCAAATCTTCAAGCAAATAAAGAAAAACGAAAGAGTTATCAAAAAGCAAGAGGAAAAGGTGGTTTCAGACGCACCAGCTGGGATGAAGTAAACGAGATTATGTCTATTGCTAATATCTATACAGCTAAGAAGCATGGTCCGGACCGCGTTATCGGATTCTCACCAATTCCTGCGATGTCAATGCTAAGTTATGCTTCAGGACAAAGATTCTTACAATTGTTTGGTGGTGTTAACCTTAGTTTCTATGACTGGTATTGTGACCTTCCTCCTTCGTTCCCAGAAATTTGGGGTGAGCAAACCGACGTTGCAGAAAGTGCGGATTGGTACAACGCTAAAATGGTTGTTGATATCGGAGCTAATCTTAATATGACGCGAACGCCTGATGCGCATTTCTTTGCGGAATCAAGACATAACGGTACAAAAACCGTCGTTTGTGCTCCTGACTTTAGTATGGTAAGTAAATTTGCAGATCAGTGGGTTCCTCTTCATGCAGGAAGCGACGGTGCTTTCTGGATGGCAATAACTCACGTACTGCTCAAAGAGTTTTACGTTGACAAACAGGTTCCTTACTTTATCGATTATTTGAAAAAATACTCAGATACTCCATTCTTGGTAAAAATTGAAAAAGATGGCAGTGCGCATAAAGCGGGCAAATTATTAAGAGCCAATGAACTCGAAGAGTTCAAAGATATTGAAAATGGCGATTGGAAATTTATTCAAATTGATGACAAGTCAGGCTCTTTCGTCGTTCCAAAAGGTTCAGTTGGACACAGATGGGACAAGCAAGAAACAGGCAAATGGAATACCAAACTCGAAAACAGTATTGATAACAAAGAATACGATCCTAAATTGACCATTATTGACAAAAAAGACGATGTCCTATTGGTTTCTTTGGATGAATTTGGTTTGGACAACAAAGCGCTTAGAGGCGTTCCGGTTAAGTACGTTACAACAACATCGGGTGAAAAAGTAGCCGTTACGACAACTTTTGACCTCTTGTTGGCACAATACGGGGTTGGACGAGGACTTGAGGGTGCTTATCCAAAAGATTATTCGGATAAAAATGCTGCCTATACTCCTGCTTGGCAAGAGATATTTACAGGTGTTGATGCAAAAACCATTATCAATATTGCGCGAGAATGGGGAAATACCGGCGAAATTACCGAAGGTAAATGTATGGTCATCGTTGGTGCGGGTATCAACCAGTGGTATCACCAGAACCTCATGTACCGTGCGGCATCTATGGCACTTATCTTTGTTGGGGCTATCGGTAAAAATGGCGGTGGTATGAATCACTATGTTGGACAAGAAAAATTAGCCCCTGTAGACTCTTGGGGAACCATTGCTACCGGAAAAGACTGGGGCGGAGCAACACGTCTTCAACAAGGTCCATTGTGGCACTATATGCATACAGATCAATACAGATACGATGGATTGACTTCAAAATACAATGCAGTTCCAGACAATGAAATGACCAAAAACCATATGGCAGACGATATTTTCAAATCTGTTAGAATGGGTTGGATGCCTCACTATCCTCAGTTTAAAACAAACACACTAGACCTCAGTAAAGAGGCCATCAAGAGTGGTGCGAAAGACGATAAAGCGATTACACAATACGTTTTGGAATCTCTCAAAAATAAAAAACTTGAGTATTCAATTGCTGATCCTGACGCAGAAGAAAACTTCCCTCGTGTTTGGTATATCTGGAGAGGTAATGCGATCGGCGGTAGTATGAAGGGTCAAGAGTATGCACTTAGACATTATCTTGGTACAGATGACTCTATTATTGCACAAGACCAAACCAGAACCAAAGAAGTCAAGTGGCACGAAAAAGCTCCAACAGGTAAGATGGACTTGATTATTGACCTTAACTTCAGAATGGATTCATCAGCGCTTTACTCGGACATCGTTCTACCATCAGCTTCTTGGTATGAAAAAGCCGACATCAATTCTACCGATATGCACTCGTTTATCCATCCATTGTCTGAAGCGGTTCCACCATGTTGGGAATCAAAAACGGATTGGGAAATTTTCAGCAATATCGCAAAACATACCAGTGAAGTAGCAAAAACACATCTCCCTGGCGTTCACAAAGACATTTATACTTCTGCATTGGCGCATGACAGTGAAGATGAAATTGCACAAACGGATATGAAAGATTGGTACAAAGGTGAGTGTGAAGCAATCCCTGGTAAAACCATGCATAAAATCTCTGTTGTAGAAAGAGACTACACGAAGATCTACGAAAAATTCATCACGCTTGGTGAAACGGCTAGAACGGCTGGAGTAGGTGCCCATGGTAACAAAGTAGATATTAAAGAGCAGTACGACGAAATGCTTGAATCGTATCACTACCCTACAGAAACAATTGATGGCAAAAAATATCCATCTTTGAAAAAAGACGTTTCCGCTATCAATGCGATTTTGCACCTTTCAAGTTTGACTAACGGTAAGTTGTCAGTACAGGCTTATGAAAATGCTGAGAAGAAAACAGGGCTCGTCCTTGCTGATATCGCGGCTGGACAAAAAGATGTGCATTATAATTACGCAAACCTACAAGAATCTCCAAAGCGATACAACATGTCTCCGGTTTGGTCAGGACTCATGGAGGAAGGTAGAGCATACTCTGCATTTACCTACAACGTAGAGAAAATGGTTCCTTGGAGAACACTAACAGGAAGACAGCACACCTATTTAGACCATGATATGTACTTTGGATTTGGCGAACATCTTCCAACGTATAAACCTTCTCCTAAACCGGAAGTTTTTGGTGATTTAACAGAGACAATGAAAACCAATACGGCTAAAGTATTGAGCTGTTTAACACCTCATGGAAAATGGCACATTCACTCAACCTATATGGACAACCCAAGAATGCTATCGCTTTCAAGAGGTAAAGAACCATGTTGGATCAGTGAAGCAGACGCTAAAGAGATGAACATACACGATAATGATTGGGTTGAAGTCATCAACGATAATGGTATCTATGCTACCAGAGCAGTTGTCAGTTCAAGAATTCCAAAAGGCGTATGTATTGTTTATCATACTATTGAAAGAACGCTTGGTGCTCCGATTTCACAAGAAAGAAAAGGCAAAAGAACAGGTGGTAACAACTCTATAACTCGTGTACGTTTGAAGCCTAACTTGCTTGCAGGTGGATATGGCCAATTTACCTATCACATGAATTACTGGGGACCAGTTGCCGTCAACAGAGATGCGCACGTCATCATTAAAAAAATGACAGAAGTTATTATTTAATAGTTGCAATAAATAGATTACAAAGGAATTAAGATGGACGTAAGATCGCAGATGTCAATGGTTTTCCACCTAGATAAATGTTTAGGTTGCCACACATGTACAGTTGCATGTAAAAATATTTGGACAGACCGTAAAGGTGCTGAATATATGTGGTGGAATAACGTTGAGACAAAACCAGGAACGGGTTATCCAACAAAGTGGGAAGACCAAGAGATATACAAAGGCGGCTGGGAAAAAAGTGGTTCAGGTATTGAACTCAGAGGCGCTGGAAAAAGAAAGGGATTGTTGAATATTTTTCACAATCCTAATTTGCCAGTAATTGATGATTATTATGAGCCATTTACGTATAAATATTTGGATCTTATAGAGTCTCCTCTACAAGATGTACAGCCTGTAGCACGTCCCGTTTCTCTTATAACGGGCAAGCCTATTGACATAAAAATGGGACCAAACTGGGATGATGATTTAAGTGGTACTCCGGATTTTGCAAGAAAAGATCCTAACTTAAAGAATCTTTCACCTGCAGAACAAGAAGCGATGTTCCAGTTGGAGAAAATGGCACTTTATTATCTGCCAAGAATTTGTAACCACTGTCTCAACCCTGCTTGTGTGGCATCATGCCCATCGGGAGCTATTTACAAGAGAGGTGAGGACGGGGTTGTTCTTATCGATCAAACGAAATGTAGAGCGTGGAGAATGTGTGTAACCGCATGTCCTTATAAAAAGACCTACTACAACTGGAGTACTGGAAAGTCTGAAAAATGTCTTTTATGTTTCCCAAGAATTGAAGCAGGAATAGCTCCGGCGTGTATGCATTCATGTGTCGGTAGAATTCGATATTTGGGTGTTATGCTTTACGATGCGGACATGATTGAAAAAGCTGCGTCATCTGATGACAAAGATTTGATCAATTCTCATCTAAACATTTATCTTGATCCACATGATCCAAAGGTAATTGCGGCGGCTAAAGCAAACGGTGTAGCTGATTCAACAATTGCGGCAGCACAAGCTTCTCCAATTTACAAATTTGTTAAAGAGTGGAAAATCGCACTGCCATTGCATGCGGAATTCAGAACACTCCCTAACCTTTTCTATGTACCGCCTTTGTTACCAGTAATGGCATCTGTAAGCGAACAAGAAAAGAGCAGTACGCCACAATTGAATCCTATCGCTAAAAACTGGGATGATAAATGGCTTTACGATACCAGCTTAGATTCGATTTTCGGAACCATTGATGATTTACGTATGCCTTTGAAATACATGGCAAACATGTTCAGTGCCGGAAATGAAGATTTGATCGCAGATAAGCTTAAAAAATTGATGGCGATAAGAATTTACAGACGTCACAAAACAGTAGGCGACATATCAGCAGAAAAATCTGCCACGGCTTTACGTAATGTAAACCTTACAGAAGCTCAAGCTGAAGCTATTTACAACTTGACTTCATTGGCAAAATTTGAAGAAAGATTTGTTATTCCTGCTGCGCACAGAGAGCAAGCGATTGAAATGATAGAATCAACTGCCGACGTTAAAGGTAGCACGGGCTTTGGCTTCCTTGCGAAACCGGCAAGGGGACTGTAGTGAACTTAGATCACTACGTCATCCTCTCAAAGCTGTTCGACTATCCAGAGGCGGACTATCACGACAACGTGGTAAGTGCCGCTAATGCTGTCTCAAAAGAATATCCTGAGGCAGCGGCTGAATTGGAGAAGTTTTTAAAACTTCTCCCTGTGCAGACAAGAGAAATGGAAGAGTTGTATTCAAGATCTTTTGATGTACAAGCGGTGACAACTCTTGATGTAGGGTATGTTCTCTTTGGAGATGATTATCAAAGAGGCGAAATTTTAGTTCGTTTAAACAAAGAACACAGCAAAGTCGGAAACAGTTGCGGACAGGAGCTGGCGGATCATCTTCCAATTCTTTTGAAGTTAGTGCCAAAGATGGAAGATACTGAAGTAAGAACCGAGCTGGTGACGATGTTAATTGCTCCCGCGGTTGAAAAGATGATGAATGAATATACATCTACTTCAATGCAAGCAAAAGACGAGTTGTATAAGAAAAAGTATTCAACCTTGATTGCTCCGACATCACCGTTGGCGGTCTATCTGCATGCTTTTAACGCTTTATACATCGTTCTTGATAAAGATTTTTCTTTACTTAAAGAAAACAAGCCTTTTCAAGATAAAAGTTTTCTCGCTCACATAACAGGTGAGCTGGAGATTCAAGAAGGTAAACAATCTTCTAACAGCTGTGGCACAGGTTGTGGCACAGGTAGTTGTACATAAACAAAAGAAGGAGTGAAACATGGATTTCTTATTATTTGGCGCATTTCCTTATGTGGCTTTAGTGATGTTTTTAGTTGGATCAATATATCGATATAAGACAGGGTTTAAGTACTCGTCACTGTCTTCACAGTTTTTAGAGACAAAAAAATTGTTTTTATCTTCTGTTCCTTTTCACGTGGGTATCTTAGTTGTTCTTTTGGGGCATTTGGTTGGATTTTTATTCCCGTCATTGTTCTTGTCGATTGGTGGAGAAAGTTTAGTTACTTTTGAGATCGTCGCACTTTCTTTTGCGTTTGCTGCCATTGTTGGTCTAATCTCACTGTTCATCAGAAGAGCAACGAGTGAAAGATTGCGTATGGTAACAAGCAAGATGGACGTTCTTATCGAGCTTTTACTTATGGCTCAGTTTATCATAGGTATCTGGATCGCAGTTGAGCTTCGATGGGGTTCAACATGGTATGCGTCTAACATGACGCCATATTTGCAGTCTATTTGGACTTTGACGCCT
>JAUPLR010000077.1 GCA_030836825.1 Campylobacterota bacterium | reverse complement strand
TGTTGAACCAAGTCCTTTTGTTGTGTCCATCGTTACACGAAAAAAATCTTTGTCATTGAAATATGCTTTTACTTGAAGGTAGTTACGACGAAGCTCAAAACCTGTGGACTGATTCTTTGCTGCATCATTTGTTTCTGGATTAGCCGATGTCAAACCAAAATAGTGTGTACCGCTGAACTCAAGTGTTTTTGCTTTTGATTTAACGTTTACTTATTTGCTTTGTTTGTCAGCATACTCAGAATATTTTGATTCTGAATCTCGCAGTTGTATATCAACTTCTTTAGCACTGACGAAATCGCCCATTTCAACACGCCCTTCTCCGGCTGTTGTAAATACTTGACCAGTTTTAGGATCACTGAATAGAGTCATGCTTTCTGCATGAATGGCACTGGTTACGATTGTCGCTGCAAGTGCTGATAAAACTACTTTTTTCATTTGGTATCACTCCTGATTTTTAATAGCGGTATTGTAGGAAAAGTTTGTTACGTAAATGTTACATTACGGGAGGGTTACAAGAGGAAAAATGGAGGGTAAACAAAACCCGAGTGCCTACGCTAAAACGGGTTTCAAGCTTAAGTTTAGGAGAGGAGAATTAAATGAAACGGACGCCCCGAAGGGCGTGGAGAACTTACTTTGTTTCTGTCCAGTATTGACGGACAAGATTCGTTGTTTCAACAGGGAGAGCGATGTACCCTAATTTTTCAGCCGCCGCATCACCGTTACGGAATGAGTGGTCGAAGAATTTGATTACTTGCTCTCTGACTTCCGCTTTATCCGCATCACGAGGCATCAAGATGAACGTTGCGGCAACGATCGGATACGCATTGTCTTGCATAACAAGAGAGCTGTAAAAGTGATCTTTTTTAGACCATTTTGCTTGTTTAACCGCTGCTTGAAAGGTAGCTTTGTTCGCAACGACCCATTTACCCTCTGCCGTTTGCAAGGTGGCGGCAGCAAGATTGTTTTTTTCTTTGTACGAGTTTTCGATGTAACCGATAGAGTAAGGCGTTTGTTTGATAAGGTTAGTTACGCCCTCATTTCCTTTTCCGCCGACACCCGTTGCCCATCCGATCGCTTTACCCGTACCGAATTTGCCTTTCCACATTTTAGACGCTTCGCTCAAATAATCGGTAAAGACATACGTTGTCCCTGACCCGTCTGAACGGTGAGCAACGATGATTTTTTCAGCCGGAAGTTTAATCCCTGCATTGTCCGCTGCGATTGCCGCATCATTCCACATCGTGATCTTACCTGCGAAGATATCTGCGACAACGCTGTTTTTGAGTTTTAGTTTCTCGTCTGCAACACCCGGAAGGTTATGCGCGACAACAATGGATCCGATAACCGCAGGAAACTGCGTCAATTTTGCTTTATCAAGCTCTTTTGGGCTCATAGGCGCATCGGTGGCACCGAAATCAACGATACGCTCAGTAACTTGCTTGATACCGCCGCCTGAACCGATTGATTGATAATTCACACGCGTCTTAGTTGCTTTTTGGTAGTTGTATGCCCAGTCATAATAACATGGTGCAGGGAACGTAGCGCCCGCGCCGTTGATTTTATCCGCAGCGATCATGGAAGTTGCCGCGATTGCCGCGATGAGAAGAGCCTTAGTCATTTTAGGAAGCATATCGTACCCTTGAAGTGGTTTTTTTAATCTCGAAATTATACTGCTATCATGGTAACGAAAAGGTTACAGAGTATGGTAAACTATTGTAATCAAATGGTGATGATAGAGTACTACAATCCCATAATTATGTTTACTTAAAAAGGTTTAACCATGCTCCCACGCTACGAAAACAAACTTAACGAAATCCGCAGTGAGCTCTCGCGTCTTGTCGCGTCTATTATTAGCGCAAACAAAGAGACGCTGCAGGCATTCGAAAAAAATCAGGATGATCTCTACGAAAGTGCGCGTATTCACCTCAAAAACGTCCAGACGGATGCAAACACCATCGATAACGAAGTTATTAAAACACTCGCCTTGTACGGCCCCGAGGCCGAGGAACTGCGCCTTCTCGTTGCCTTTTTGAAAATGACCAACGAGCTTGACCGTGTCGGCGAGAACATGAAAAAGTACAATAACCGCATTCAAGAGCTCTGTCGCGGCGAGTGTGATATCACCGTGATGACCTCCTCTATCATCCAACTGCAAAAAACGACGCTCAACGCATTGCAGTATATCCACGATTATTTGGAGTCAATGACCACCAGCGACGCCGAAGAGTTGTATCGCAAAGTATCGGTTGAAGAATCTAAAAATGACGATCTGTTTTCGATTATCGAAAAAGACCTCCTCAATCTCATCTCTGAGTCGCATGAGCTCTCTGCGGATTACGTCAAAGTTCTCTCGACGTTGCGCAAGCTTGAGCGGACAGGGGATCGTACGGTTAACATTGCCGCACTTTTATTGTATGCACAGCAAGGTGGCGAGTTAAACTTTCACGCGTAAGGGCACGGACCTATGAATGCACTCATACTCATCGTCGAGGACGAAGAAGACATTTTGGAACTGATGGAGTTCAACCTGAACAAAGAAGGGTTTGAAACCATGGGATTTCTCAATACCAAACGCGTGCCCGCAGTGCTGGCGGAGGAAAAAGTAGATCTGATTTTAATGGATCGCAACCTTCCCGGAACAGAGGGAAGTGAATTCATTGCCGCGTTACGCAAACAAGGGATCAACACTCCCGTCATTTTCATCAGCGCCAAAGACAAAGATCAGGAGATCGAGCAGGGGTTTGAGCGCGGGGGTGATGATTATCTCACCAAGCCTTTTAGTATGAAAGAGCTTATTTTGAGGGTCAAAGCGATCTTGCGCCGTACGCAAAAAGCCCCTAATGAGGGAGCAATCACCTATCGTGACATCCTCATTAATCCCGCCTCTCGCACGGTTGTTATCGAAAACAATACCATAGAGCTCACGAAACTCGAGTTTGATTTGCTCTACGAACTGATCAACAATCAAAATGTCGTTTTAGACCGCAACCACCTCCTCGATACGGTATGGGGAAGCGATGACGTCTATCAAGACCGTACGGTCAACGTCGCCATCAATCGGCTCAAAGACAAAATCGACCCCGACAAGA
>JAUPLR010000076.1 GCA_030836825.1 Campylobacterota bacterium | reverse complement strand
CTACTGTGAACTTGCACCCATGCACGCTATCACACAGCAACACGATACAACTCCCGTAGATACCGTGCTGAGGGATTTACAGTATGCACTAACACAACATCCTAATATCGATGTCATCACCCTCACCGCAAACGGTGAACCCACTATGTATCCCTATCTCAATGAACTCATTGATCAAATCAATGCTATCAAAAAAGAAAAACAAACCCTTATTTTGTCCAATAGTGCTTACCTCAATGATCCAAAAGTATTTCAAGCGCTCCTCAATCTCGATCAAGTGAAACTGTCTCTGGATGCGGCAACAAGCGAAATTTTTCATAAAATTGACCGACCCGCAGAGGGAATCGACATCGCAGACATCCTTAGTGCAATTCAAAAGTTTTCCCATGTTTATAGCGGCAAGCTCTTTATTGAAATTCTTTTTGTTCGTGGACTCAATGATACGTTTAAAGAGGTATCAGCACTCAATAAAGCTCTAATGCACGTTAAGTGCGATCGAATCGATATCGGGACAATCGACCGGCCACCCGCCTATCCTGTACAAGGTTTAGAATTCAAAGAACTTTATGCGCTCTCACACATCTTCGATCCTTCGCTACCCATTCACATTGTGTCTCGAACGCATGCAACAGTAACCCCCTCATACTACACGCAAGAAGAGATACTCACTACCCTCGATAAACGCCCCCTCACCCAAGAAGATATTGACGCACTTTTCGACGATGAATCCAAAAAACGGCTTCAAATACTTATAAATGAGGAGAAAATAACAACGATTGAACGCTCAAATGTTATTTTTTATCTTCCCTCGGCAAATAAAAAGCGAAAACGACATAAAACTACGCAGGTATCTTGACAATTAAGACGAAGCTCACTATAATTACGACCTCTTAAACATTCCGGATTAGCTCAGCGGTAGAGTAGGTGACTGTTAATCACTTGGTCACTGGTTCGAATCCAGTATCCGGAGCCACTTCATCTATCAATTAAGTCCTCTTTAACCACCTTATTTTCTAAAGTTTATACTATTTAATTACCTAAGCAAGATTACACTATAATTGCTCACCATAAACAGTTTTAGGAGCAGTATGAAAGGGATTATCTTAGCCGGTGGAAGCGGCACACGGCTTTACCCAATCACAAAAGGGGTTAGTAAGCAGCTCGTCCCCATTTATGATAAGCCGATGGTTTACTACCCTCTCTCTGTTTTGATGCTTGCGGGAATTACCGAAGTACTGATTATCTCTACCCCTACCGATTTGCCCCGTTTTGAAGAACTTTTAGGGGATGGAAGCGATATCGGAATGCGCTTTGAATACTGCGTACAGCCTAGTCCCGACGGTCTCGCGCAAGCATTTATCCTTGGTGCTGATTTCATCGGTACGGATGATGTTTGTTTGGTATTGGGTGATAATATCTTTCACGGTCATGGCCTGACTGAATTACTCGCTCAATCGGTTCGTAATGTTACCGAAGATAAAAAGGCAACCGTATTTGGCTATTGGGTGAAAGATCCTGAGCGCTATGGTGTTGCTGAATTTGATAAAACGGGGAATGTCCTTTCTATTGAAGAAAAACCTTTAAAACCCAAAAGCTCTTATGCGGTTATTGGTCTGTATTTTTATCCCAACAGTGTCGTCGAAATCGCCAAAAACATCAAACCCTCTGATCGTGGTGAGCTTGAAATCACGACTGTTAATCAAGAATATTTGACACAAAATTCTCTCAAAGTCGAACTCATGGGACGTGGCTATGCGTGGCTGGATACCGGTACGCACGAGAGTCTGCTCGAGGCGAGTATGTTTATCCAAACGATTGAAAATCGCCAAGGGCTTAAAGTGGCCTGTCTTGAAGAAATCGCCTTTGAGATGGGATACATCACCAAAGAAAAGCTGCTCGATCTTGCCAAGCCCTTGTCAAAAAACCAATACGGTCAATATTTGATCCGTAGGGCTAATGAAGGGAAAATTGTCGAATGATATTCACCCGCACCTCCATTCCAGATGTTGTATTTATTGATCCAAAAGTTCATGGAGACGAGAGAGGCTACTTCGTCGAAACCTTTCGTGCTGATACGCTCGAAGCGTTTTTAGGTTTCAGTGTTCCTTTTTGTCAAGACAACGAGAGCAAAAGTTCGTACGGTGTCCTGAGAGGCTTGCACTATCAGCTGCCTCCTTTCGCACAAACAAAACTGGTTCGTGTGATCGAGGGTGAAGTACTCGATGTTGCCGTTGACATTCGAAAAGGTTCGCCGACCTTTGGCCAACATGTTGCGGTGCGTTTAAGCGGTGAGAACAAACGCCAAATGTTTATACCGCGTGGTTTCGCACATGGATTTGTAGTACTCAGTGAAACATGTACCTTTGCTTACAAAGTGGATAATTACTATTCCCCCCAATGTGACCGTGGAATCGCGTTTAATGACCCCGCTTTAAACATCGATTGGATCGCAGAGGCGTCTACGTTACAACTTTCTCCAAAAGATACAAAACAGCCTCTCTTTATCGATGCCGACCACTTTGATTTCGGTGAAAATCTCTATGCCTAAAATTCTAATCACCGGCGAAAACGGGCAATTAGGAAGTGAACTTAAAGCGCTAAGTAATTCCTACTCACAGTATGAATGTACCTTCGTTGACCGCAATGCGCTTGATCTCAGTAACCTTTGTAAATTAGAAGACTACTTCGACGATAAAACGTTTGATGTCATTATCAACTGTGCTGCCTACACCGCTGTAGATAAAGCCCAAAATGACAATGATCTTGCCAATACGATCAACCATCGCGCGGTTTCCCTGCTTGCTAAGATTGCAAAAAAGAAAAACATTTCACTTATCCATATCTCCACGGATTATGTCTTTAACGGGCAAAACTACCAACCCTATATTGAAACGGATCCCACCGATCCTCAAGGAGTCTATGGACGTACGAAGCGCGATGGAGAAAACGCAATTCTTTTAGCAGCCCTAGAAAACAGCATAATCATTCGTACGTCATGGGTCTACTCCAGTTTCGGAGCGAACTTTGTAAAAACAATGCTCCGTCTAGGGAAAGAACGGGACAGCCTCAGCGTGATCTTCGATCAAGTGGGCACCCCTACGTATGCGCGGGATTTAGCCAAAACCATTTTGGATATTCTTCCTCAAATAAGAAATGAATCACCTGCAATTTATCACTATAGCAACGAAGGGGTAACAAGCTGGTATGACTTTGCACGAGAAATCTTCGAGCTCTCAGGAATAAATTGCAATGTTAATGCTATTACTACAAAAGAGTACCCGCTTCCTGCCCCAAGACCTCATTACAGCTTACTCAATAAAGCAAAAATAAAAAATGACTTTGGCATTTCCATTCCGTATTGGAAAGACAGCCTCAAAGAGTGTATTGAACTGTTAGGAGAGAAAAAATGAAAACCATTTTAGTCACCGGCTGTGCCGGATTTATTGGGAGCAACTTCGTCCCCTACTTTTTAAACAAATATTCGGATATCCGTCTTATCAATCTTGATCTACTCACCTATGCAGGGGATAGGGCAAACCTCTCCGATGCACCCCAAGATAAGCGTCATATATTTGTTCAAGGAGATATTTGCGATCGCCCTTTGGTTGAATCACTCTTTAGCCAATACGACATTCGCGGTGTCATCCACTTTGCCGCTGAAAGTCATGTCGACAACTCGATCAAAAACCCAGGGGTGTTTGTGCAAACCAATGTCAACGGAACGTTCACCCTCATCGATGTCGCCTATAAACACTGGATGGAGAAACCGTTCATGTTTAAAAGCGGATATGAAGGGTGCCGATTTCACCATATCAGTACCGACGAAGTGTATGGAACGCTGGGTGAGACAGGACTCTTTACAGAAGAAACTTCATACGCTCCCAATAGTCCCTACAGTGCTTCCAAAGCAGGAAGCGATATGATCGTTCGTTCCTACCATCACACCTACGGGATGAACACCGTCATCACCAACTGTTCAAACAACTATGGTCCAAAACAGCATGATGAAAAATTGATCCCAACAATTATCCGAAAAGCATTAGCCGGTGAAAACATCCCAATCTATGGTGATGGCAAAAACATCCGTGATTGGCTTTATGTGTTAGACCACTGCAAGGGAATTGACCTCGTCTATAATACAGGAAGATCTGGCGAGGTCTACAACATCGGCGGGCGTAATGAGCGCAATAACAACCAGATTGCTGAGCGTATTTGCACACTACTTGATACCATGAAACCTCGTCATCCCGTACTTGATACGGGATCCATTCCTTCCTATAAAGAGCTTATCACTTACGTTGAAGACCGCGCTGGTCATGACCGACGGTACGCCATCGACGCTACCAAAATCGAAATGGAGCTTGGGTGGAAAGCGGATGAAAACTTTGATACCGGAATTATCAAAACGATTGAATGGTATTTAGGAAAATACGTTCGAGCGCGCTAAAGATGCCTATCTTAAAAGACGTCAAACGCATCCTGATACTACGTTGCGGAGCGCTCGGCGATCTCGTCTATGCAACCAGCGCCATCGATGCATTAAGGACCCAATACGGCGAGAATATCACTCTCGATTTTATCTGTACTCCCGGTACAGCCAAGCTATTTGAATATGATCCGCGCGTTCATCACGTGTTTCATCTTAAACATAAAAAACTCCCGATCTGGCTCAGCCCTCAAAAACGGGCGATCATCCGCTCTTCCAAAGAAGAACCGTATGATCTGTTTATCAATTTTGAAATGGGGAAGCAGTTTTTATCCCTCTCAAACGCAATCCATGCCCATCATAAAACCGGATGGTTTTTCAGTAATCCGAAGTTTTCGGAGTCAAGCCATATGGTCGATATCTGCAAAGCGTTTTATGCACCCGTTGTTGATCCCGATATTTTAAAAAATGCGATGCCGAAAATTATCGAGAAACCTTTCGTTGAAGTACAAAAAAAACTTGAACTTCCCGAAAAATTTCTTGTCTTAAGCCCCAGTAACTCTCACAACAAAAAAAGCCGCCTGAATTACCGCGCGTGGCCTCAATATCACTGGAAAAAATTAATCTCATTATTGCCGTCTGACCTTCCCGTAATCATGATTGGAGGAAAAGGAGAGGAGCCCTTTTTTAACGCTATCCAGCCTTATCCGGATCAGGTTATTGATATGGTCGGGAAAACATCCATTGCTGAGATGATCGCGATAATCTCCCATACAAAAGGGCTGATTGTAACGGATACAGGTACAGCCCATATCGCCTCAGCCCTAAACACCCCTGTTTTTTGCCTTATAGGCCCAACTCCAGCCAACGTAACGGGACCCTACTCCTCTCCAGACAACGAGGTGCATATTCTTTCGGCTAACCTCCACTGCTCGCCTTGCTATAAAACAGCGGTCATGAAACAATGCACAGACAACATTTGCATGCAGCAAATCACACCCAGAATGGTTTTATCGTCGTTAAAATCAGCTAATATCCTATAAAATACGTTCATCATATTCCGGAGATACGCCTAATGCCTCACCCTAAAGCAACACTCATTATCTCTGTCTATAAAGACACCGAGGCATTAGGTTTTATCTTCGACAGCTTGGATCGTCAAACGCTTGCTCCGAACGAAATCATTATTTCAGAAGACGGTGATTCTCCTGAAATGGCAAAATTCGTCGCTTCCCAAAAAAATCGTTTCCCTAATCTCGTCCATCTAACCCAAGAAGATGACGGATGGCGTAAAAATATTGCCATGAATAATTCCATCAAAGCTGCTAAAAATGAATACCTTATTTTTATTGACGGGGATTGTATCCCTTACAGCACTTTTATCCAAGGGCACATTGAAAATGCCCAAAAAAGAAAGGTACTTTGCGGCAAACGGTTTGAGCTTGGAGCAAGATTTACCGATAAAATCAAAAATCATTTACTCACTCTGCTAGATTTGGAAAAGAAATTTCTATGGCATTTACCGTGGATGGTCAAAGATGGTGCTCG
>JAUPLR010000075.1 GCA_030836825.1 Campylobacterota bacterium | reverse complement strand
GGGGGAGTGAAATCATTGCCAATCCGGGCAGTATGATTGGCTCCATAGGTGTCATAATGCAAGGTGCCGACATCTCCGAACTCATGCAAAAAGTAGGGGTAAAAACCCAAGTCGTCCATGCAGGAACCTACAAACAAGTAGGAACATTTGATCGTCCATGGAGTGGCGTAGAACGTGCAGAACTCGACAAAGTCATTAGTGGAACTTATAATTTGTTTGTCCGCGATGTATCACGTGCGCGCAAACTTGATTTCAACAAAAGCCGCGAGTACGCCGATGCGCATATCTTTACCGCAGATCAAGCCAAAGCTGTAGGATTGGTGGACAAAATAGGGGTCGAGTTTGATGCCAAAAAACGGGTCGAAGCACTCGCAAAGACCAAAGACCCAGTTTGGAACAAAGAAGATCCCATGGATAAATTTTTCAAACGATTTGCCGCAGAGGGAGCGACATTGGCGCACACCTATTTTCCACCGATTACACTAAAATAATCTCGATGACCTTTGAACGAACACTGCGGTGATCGTTCATCGCTTCGAACGCGTCTCCCACAAACAACTCATCCAAATCAATCACTTTACCATCACGTGTCACTTGCGCAAATCCTCGTTTATTTTTATGCTTGGGATGCTGTGCTTCAAACGCTTCCATGAGTTGCGCGAGCATAGAGCTCTTCCGACGCAGAGTGCTTTGTGCATATTCACCCAATCGCTCTCTCAACGGCAGAAGATCGCGTGAGCTTCTCTGGAGATTCACCACGATTTGACCGTTCAGCCGTTCTCGCAGTTCCTTGATCTGCTGACGCTGTATCTCTAAACGATGTTCTACCCCATGACGTTTAAACGCCTCTTGCATGGATAGAAGCTGTTCTCTCTTGCGCTCCAGCCGTTGCATAATCATCCCATACGCGCCATATCGCATCTCGTCAATGCTTTGCATCAATTCATTTTGATCCGGCAATAACATCTGCATCGCGGCGCTGGGTGTCGGTGCTCGCATATCCGCGACATAGTCACTGATCACCCAATCAATCTCATGCCCTACTGCGGATACCACGGGAGTTTTTAGTGCATACAAAGCATCCGCAACCACTTCTTCGTTAAATGCCCACAAGTCTTCTATGCTCCCGCCACCACGACCTACGATGATGGCATCGACGTTTAACGAATCCGCGTAACGCAATCCATCAGCAATCAACCCAGCCGCCATCGTCCCTTGAACCAAAACATCAATAACGATAAGTTTAACAAGCGGCCATCGTTGTGATGCAACGCGTTGCATGTCCTGCAATGCAGCACCCGTAGCTGACGTTACCAAGACAATGGTTTGCGGATATTTTGGAAAACTCTTTTTACGTGCGGGATCGAAATACCCTTTTTCTTCCAACTTTTTTTTGAGCTGTTCAAAAGCAACTGCCAATGCCCCCTGCCCATAAGGTTCAGCACTCACACAGTTGATTTGATATTCACCGCGGGGTTTGTACAGCGACAGCGCACCATGAATAACCACATGCGCCCCTTCCGTTAGGGCAAATTTTAAACGTGCGGCATTGCCGCGAAACATAACGCATTTGATCGAAGAATCGGCATCTTTGAGGGTGAAATAAATATGACCGCTATTGTGATGGGTAATGCGGGAGAGTTCCCCCTCAACACTCACAAATTCAAACGTAGTTTCCAGCAGTGTTTTGATCTGCTCATTGAGACCGCTAACGCTAAGTGTCGAACCCATGGCCTATTTTTTTCGAGCGATCATTAACGTCGAAATATCCATCGAAAAGCTTTTGGTATACAGCATCTCAAACCCTGATTCAACAAGCTCTTGTTGCATTTTCGCTACCGTTAAAAACCCTTCAATCGAATCGGGTAAATATTTATACGCTTCATAATTTTTGGAAATAAATCCTCCCAATCGCGGCAATACATTTCCCATATACCAATCGCGAATCTTACCTAGCACAGAAAGATTTTCATTTTTCATAAACTCCAAGATAACGACCAAGCCGCCGGGCTTTAAAACACGGTTAAACTCCTCAAGTGCTTCTTTACGCTCCATCACATTACGAATACCGTAGGAAATACTAATAATATCCGCACTCTTATCAACACGAGGCAATTGGGTCGCAGGGGCAATAAAAAAGGTCAAATCGGGGAATTTTTCACGTCCGACTCCCACCATCCCCTCGCTTGGGTCAACGCCGATAATTTGGTCAATCGCCACGCCGTTATCCCGCGCTACGCTTTGCCAATATCCCATCATATCTCCCGTACCGCACGCCACATCCACAATGAGCAAAGGTTCTTTGGAACAATAGCCAAACGCTTGATTACACCCTTTTTTGCGCCATACAATATCCACACCCATCGAGAGAACCCTGTTGGCTTTATCGTATGTGGGAGCGATTTCATCGAACATAGAAACTATTTTTTCTTGCTTGGTCACGTTTACCCTTTTCTCTTCATCCACAGGATGATATCTTCTTGAATTCTAGCGCTCATTACCTCAAAATCCTCTTGCCTATGGTCTATAGTTGCCAATCCACCACCCACCTTTGGAGCAATGTAACAAACATACCAATCGCATACTTCGCGCGTAGCTTCCATCATCGCAGCCCCACCCTCAATCATGACCAAAGAATACTCACGGATACGCTCCAATGTTGACTCGATAAACACACGTCGCTTGGCAACGTCAAACAAAGGTATGGATGGGTCAAAATTCGTCTCTCGTGAATAGATCAACACATCCGGCGCTTTTCCGTTCACTCTTCGAGCATCAAGTGTCGGGCGATCTGTACGAACGGTATTTCCCCCTATCACGAGCAGGTCACACTTGTCCCGTAATTGGTGAACATGCTCTCTCGAAACCGACGAGCTAATAATTCCTCCGTCCACAGTACCATCCAACCGTTGCGCCCATTTAAAGAAAACAAACGGCTTTGTCTGCCATGCAACAAAAGGCGCCAAAAGGGTGGCTCCTTGCGCTTCCAAAACGCCCACAGTGCATTCAACTCCCGCTTCTTCCAGAAGAAGAGATCCGCCCGCAGCCATTGAGTTGGGATCTTTGGATGCAATGCTTATCTTTTTAATCCCTAAATCGCGGATAAGCCTTGCGCAAGAGGGAGTTTTTCCCTGATGGGCACATGGCTCCAAGGTAACCGCCATACTGACAAATTTAAAGCAGCTATTATGCTTTTCACGCAGATAGGTATGAATCAGAGCAGAATCATCGCAATCTTGCAACGCCGTATCCCCGCTAAGGTGGATATAGGCATCGCGCAGAGCATAAACCTCCGCATGAGGGCCACCCGCTTTTTTATGGGCACCAACAGAGAGTATCTCACCATGTTTACCGATGCAAACAGCGCCTACAGCAGGATTGGGGAAGGTTAAAAGTTGATACTCCCACGCTGCACCCAGCGCAAGATCCATAGGGGAAAGATTAGAGGCAGTGTTCATTACCACTCAAAATAGGTCTTAGCCTTATTAATTGAGCGAAGGGGGACGGTAACGGCACCTTTTTCTTTGGTTTGGAGAGTAATTTCTTCAGCCGTTGCACTGATTAATTCCCCTTCAATCTTCTCTTTTTCAAGGGTTGTAATAGAAACTTTTTCGCCAACAGATTGAACAAAATGTTCCAATGTTTTCAAGCGTCGTTCAATACCTGGGGAGCTCACTTCAAAACGATAATCACCGCTAACGGGTGCGGTAATATCCAAAAGCGGAGAAATCAAATGTGAAAGATTCGCGCATTGATCCAAACTAACCCCACCGGGTGCGGTTACGCTGACACGGTAGATGGTATTTTCATTTTCGTTGACAATGGCCGTATCGTAGAGAGACAGTCCGACTGACTGTACCATTTTTTTGATATCACTCTCAAGACTCATCTTTTTTCTCCTTGGCAATTTTGGCGAACAGTGCCTCAATATTTTGACTACGCTTCAAGGTATCGTCAAAGACAAAAGTTAATGATGGGGAACGAAACCATCCTTGATCACGCAAACAGTACTCTTCAATAATCGGACGTGCTTTTTCAAGCATGCGAACAAAAGCAGCCTGTTCTTGTGGAGTATACGAATGGGGGTCGAGGTAAATTTTAGCGTCACTGCGACCTTTTGAACATTTTACATCAATAACATCAACTTCACGAAGGCGTGCATCTGAAAGCTGAGAAAGTGCCTCTGGAATCAACTCTTTGAGTATGGATTCCGTGCGTTTGACTTTTATCTGTCCTGGAGTCACAGAGTTACTTTTTTCTCAATTTTCTTGAAGGTTTCAATAACGTCACCGACTTTAACATCCGTGTATCCATTAAGAACAACACCACAATCAAACCCTTTACCCACCTCTTTGACATCGTCTTTGAAACGTCTTAGAGATGTCAAATCACCCTCATGGATAACAACACCTTCACGAATAACGCGAACCATGCCGCCGCGTACGAGCTTACCGTCAACAACCACACATCCTGCGATCGTTCCAGCGCCTTTTGGCATTGGGAAGGTATCACGCACTTCCGCTTGACCCGTATTCTCTTCACGGAACTGCGGTGCCATCATGCCGGTCAGCATGAGTTTAATATCATCAACAAGCTCATAAATAATCGAGTAAGTTTTAATATCAACACCCATTTGCTTAGCCGCTGCTTTGACGCTACCCGTAGGGCGTACGTTAAAGCCCAACAAAGCACAGTTTTCGCTGTTGTTAACCAATGCGACATCATTTTCGGTAATTCCGCCCACGCCGCTAGAAATAACTTCTACTTTAACTTCTTCGTTGCGAAGTTCAGCAAGCGCCGATTTAATTGCTTCAAGTGAACCGTGCACGTCTGTCTTAAGAACAACTTTAAGCGCTTTAATACGACCCTCAACCACCAATGAAGTTAACTCGTCAAAGGTCGTTTTCGTACTCAGGGACAGCTCACGGTGACGATCATACTCGTAACGTTTTTGCGCGTATTCACGCGCCTCTCTGTCACTTTCCATCGCCATCATAATTTCACCCGATGGTGGAACTTCGTTAAGACCGACAACCACCGCTGTTTGGCTGGGTCCAATTTGTTGAATCTGTGCTTTACGATCGTTAATAAGGGCACGTACACGCCCATAAGAACCGCCACACACAACGTTGTCTCCGACTTTAAGCGTACCATTTTGAACGATGACCGTTGCCACCGGTCCACGCCCTTTTTCGAGGGTACTTTCAACAACAACGGCTTTTGCCATCGCGGTTGGATCCGCTTTGAGTTCCATGATTTCAGATTGCAATAAAATCGCTTCAAGCAATTCATCAAGACCGGTCATCGCTTTCGCGGATACGCCCACGAACTCAACATCTCCACCCCACTCAATCGGATTAAGCCCTAGTTCCGCCATTTGCCCTTTGACCATATCAGGGTTAGCACCCGGCTTGTCCATTTTATTGATTGCTACGATAACCGGAACTTTGGAATCTTTCGCATGCTGTACCGCTTCGCGCGTTTGTGGTTTAACGCCATCGTCCGCAGCAACAACAATGATAATAATATCCGTCAATTGAGCTCCGCGAGCACGCATTGCACTAAAGGCTTCGTGCCCCGGTGTATCCAAGAAGGTAATCAATTTACCTTTTTGCTCAACCGAATACGCACCGATGTGCTGTGTGATACCTCCGGCTTCACCGTGTGCCACTTTCGCACTGCGAATGGCATCCAGCAAAGACGTTTTACCGTGGTCAACGTGCCCCATGATCGTGATAACCGGAGGACGCTCTTCCAAATGCTCAGAATCAACCAAGGATTCATCATACGCCACTTCAAGGTTAAAGGCATCTTTTGGATCAACCGTGGTTACTTCAACACCAAACTCACTGGCTAAAATTTCGATTTCATCTTTGCCCAAGAAGTCATTTTTTGTCACCATCATACCAAGGTCAAAAAGAACCTTGATAACAGTAGAAATAGTTTGACCTACTTTTTCCGCAAACTCATAAACGCGAACGTCTTCTGGAATTTCTACATGGGTAATAACTTCGTCTTCTTTAGCATCTTTCGCGTATTTCTTACGCGTTTCCCTTGATACTTTACGTGGCTTTCCTTTATTGGCGCCTTGTTTTTTCCCAGCATTACGCCCAGGTGGTTTCTTCTCTCTAGGCTTCTGCTCTTCTTCTGGAGGAAGGTTTTGCCCAAGATCATTCAAGTCCATCAAAACGATTTGATTTTCTTCATAATCCATGGACACATTTGAAATATCTCCACCGAAAATATCAAGCCTGACCCCTTGATCTTTTCTTTGCGTAGGCGTATTGTTGTGAGGTTTTTTCCCTTTTTTAGCTTCGAGTTCACGCTGTACTTCTGCGCTTACTTTTCCATATTGAGATACGTTAACATTTTCGTGCTTAGGAGTGACCACCGCCTCTTCTACCGGACGTACTTTTTTAACAATTTTCAGACCGGCTCGTTTTGGAACATCAAGTTCAGCAAGCGTTTCTGCTGCTGCCTCTTGCGGCACTACTACCGAACTTTGCATTACAGTGGCTGCGGTAACAACGGCCATAGGGGTCTTTGTATCTACTTTTTTTTCAACGTGTGCAACCGCGACTTCTTCTTTAGTTACTGTTGTTGGGGCACTTGTCTCGTGAGCTGCTCCGCTCATGATGAACTTCATGATTTTTTCAGCCTCTTCCATTGATACTGAACTTGAAGCAGTTTTTATAACCAGCCCCATAGCGGCTGCTTTATCCACTACCTCTTTAGAATTGATACCAAGTTCTTTGGCTATTTCATGAACTCTTACTTTATCCATCATTAACAACAATCTCCTTTAAACGATTCATAAGCATTTCCAGCGCGTTGCTTTTGCACTGACGGGCAAGGTGCCCTGGCGTTTTTTTATGCACAATACAGCTTGGACATAGATAAAAACTTCGCCCTATCCCATTATGAGATTCCAACATTCCCTCGCGACATTGAAGCC
Source organism: Campylobacterota bacterium (assembly GCA_030836825.1). Lineage (GTDB taxonomy): Bacteria > Campylobacterota > Campylobacteria > Campylobacterales > Sulfurimonadaceae > Sulfuricurvum. The sequence continues at coordinate 7,648 of JAUPLR010000075.1, read as the reverse complement.
GAATAAGGGACGACTGGGCTAAGCGTTCGCGACATACCACACACATACGCGTTGGTTGATTTACAATTTGCGCCATTATATCCAATACTTTCTTAGTTACCGTTCGATAACCAGTCCATCATTATCAAAACTCAGGATTTTTACCTCAAAATCAGGGAATGCTTCTGTGAATCTATCGGCCATTCCCAACGCATCTTCGTCATAAACCATGTTGAAAAAAGTGGATCCGCTTCCGGAGAGAGTGCTCATCAATGCCCCGTTATCGTATGCCATTTTTTGTACTTCAAAGAGCTCAGGCAACATTTTCATCCGTAGTCTTTGATGAAATCGATCTTGGGTCGCAAGACGCAGCATCTCCCAATCTTCATTAAAGAATGCCCCCACCGTGACCGCTGTATGAGAGAGATTAAAGACCGCACTTTCTTTGCTGTACGATCGCGGGAGGGTAGTACGTGATTTTGCCGTTGATATGGGCTTATTTGGGATCACGACTACGGCTCTTAAATAATCGGGCATGTGCTTTTGCTGTGAAAACACTTTTTGTTTTTCGACCATTGCACAGTTAAATCCGCCCATAACCGCAGGGGTGATGTTATCAGGATGCGATTCGTATATCAATGCGTGATTCAAAATACGACGCTTGGAGACTTTTACCCCTGCAGCCTCGTGCGCGCAACTAATAGCACTTACGATTACCGCTGATGAGCTCCCAAGGCCGCGAGACATAGGGATTTGATTGTAAAACGTAAATTTAAAATTTTGTCGCTTTTGCGTAAGACGGCGATAGTGCTCATTGAAAATACTCACAAAGAGGTTATTGCCTTTAAGCCTTGGGTTATTTTCTCCCTCCCCTTTGATCGCTACGGTAAAAAAGCGTGAGGGAACGAGTTCTACACGATTACGCAAATCGACAGCCAATCCCAATGAGTCAAATCCAGGCCCTAAATTAGCACTGGTTGCGGGTACACTTATAAACACATATTTTCCTTATCCAACCGCATCAATTCCATAACATGGGGCACTGTCAGTATTAAAATTCTTTACATCTATACTCGAAGGAAGCTCAAATCCTTTTAAAATCGGATTATTTAACGGTTCCATAGTAATCATCGTGCTATTTTTAACAAAATAGAGCTTTCCTACTGCTTTTATGGGATGATTTTCATTAAAAAAGAAACCATCAATCGCTAATAAAGGGACATTTCGCACAATGCTCAGCGTCTTTAAAAAAAGATAGGCTACTTTTATTCCCATGAAACTGCCCGGACCATTCGCGTAAATTAACGCTCTGAGAGTATAACGACTTAATACATCATCAAAAATTATCGGCAAAACATCTGATCCCAAGCCATCATTAGAAATAGCCTCTACAAGATTGCCCTCTTCATCATAAATACCCACATGCACTGGGCTTCCTAACGCGATAACCATCGCATCATGCATACGCTTTGACCAACGCTTCTGATTCTGCGGTAATAAGCTCTACGATCTCATAATTTGCAGGATCTTTTAACAACTCCAATGTTAGCTTATGATTCAAATCATGACTTCCTGCAAAAGCTTCATAATTCCCGATAAAATTCATTCCAATAAGGGACATATCTCCAATGGCATCCAAAATTTTATGGCGGACAAACTCATCCGTGAATCGAAGTCCTTCTGGGTTGAGCACTTTTTTATCATCCAAAACTACCGCATTCTCTAAACTTCCACCCAAAGCGAGTCCTTTGGAACGAAGGTATTGAACTTCATGGACAAACCCAAACGTACGCGCTCGCGCAATCTCTTTTTTGTAATTCTCTTTGGTAAATTTGAGTACATAGCTTTGCTTATCAATCGCCGGATGCGTAAATTTGATGGTGAACCCATAGCTGAGATCATCCGAGGGGGAAAGTCGTACGTACTTCTCTCCCTCTTTGACCTCAACCTCTTTTTTAATGCGCATGATTTTTTTAGGACTTTCCTGCCGCACAATCCCCGCTTCATCCAACAGCATACAAAAGCTCATGGATGAACCGTCCATAACAGGCACCTCGTCCGCATTGACCACCACACGGATATTGTCAATGCCGTACGCATAGATGGCCGATAGCATGTGCTCGATCGTAGAGATAGAAACACCGTCTTTTCCGATAACCGTTGCCATCTTAGTATCCACAACACTTGCCGGCGCTAGAGGAATAGAAACTCCGACATCGCTTCTAAAAAAAACGATTCCGCTGTTGTTTTCCATGGGCTCCAGACGCAAATGCACAGGAACCCCTTTGTGCAATCCTATCCCAACGAGTTCGACACTTTTGGCAATGGTCGTTTGTCTTGTCATACTCTTTCCTTAAACCGGGACATTCCCTGTGATTATAGCCATATTCTTACTGCTGGTTGATAAACATCTTGGCCGAATCAATAACATTGGTTATATTATCCGAAATCCATTTGCTGTCCATCCACTCTTCCGGACGCACTTCGATCCCCTGAACCAAAATACCAAAATGAAGATGATCTCCCATAGCGTAGCCGCTCACTCCCGTTTTTGCAATCTCTTGCTGTGAAACAACACGATCTTTTTCCTGAGCGCTTACTTCCGAGCAGTGACCGTAAAGGGTATAAAAGCCAAAACCATGGTCAATTATCGGAAGATTTCCATAAATACCATTAGACTTAGCGAAAACTACCTCTCCTGCATTGGAGCTTTTAACAGAACCCATCTGAACACTCGCCAAATCCAATCCCATGTGATACGCTTGACTCACATTTTCCTGCCCCTTGTAACTGTAGACACGGTGATCTCCAAAATCAGCTACTTTTTGCCCATTGACGAGTGGATAAAATGGAGCCGGTTTAAAGTCGTTCACCATTGCATTGGATACTTTTGAGGTAATTTGATGGATAATTTTCTCATTATCGGCACGTACTTTTTCATTGATAATACGGAATTGCTCAAGTCGGTCATCCACTCCTGCCGTCTGCGGATAAGTGTTCGCCAATTCCGCGATTTTACCATCCAAAAATGCGTCGCTGAGTTCAATATTGGATACTCTGTACGCGTGATCTTTTAATCGCACAGGAACCGCGCTCGAAGTCTCATTGCCTGCTTTATCGCGTGCTACGATGGTCGCGCTAAAGCCCTGCTCTTGTACCGGCCATGCCAACAAAGAGGCATAATACCCCGGTTTGTAAAAAGGCTGCGCTACAAACGTTTTACCAAAATTGGTTTTTATTTTTAAACTCTCCATGTGAGGATCACTCGCTTTGAAAATAACGATCGCCGATCCCCCTTTTTGGATCTTATACGAACTTCCGATCACCGAAAGCACAGGACGGCGCTGATCGATCACCAAAGTCAGCTCTTGGCTGAAGGTATTGCCCATAAAGAGGCCCCATAGGCTGTTGTCTGTTGCTTCAATTTTCAATGTAACCGATTGGGCTTCGACACCGCTGCGCCCTTTTGGCGGGAGCACCTCGAACACTTTTTTCTTTTCTTTACTCACCGTAGAATCATCCACCACAACCCAATCGTCATGGTCAGTCGATATTGTCGCTTTAAATGATTTTAACCCGCTCTCATCTTCAACATTCACACGAATGGGCTCTTGAAAATTCCAATACCCCTGATGAGAAATACTCGCAACAGGCTCGTTGCGTTCAAACATCGGGGAAAACGCCATAAATCCGATGATCCCTACCGCCGCTAATCCAAATGCCCAACCTATCATTCCTGAACTACTATTTCGTCTTCTCATTCTATCTCCTCGCGAATACTCTCTATAATTTCATCTCTTATTTGGTCCAACGACCTATCGCTCACTCTTGCACCTGCTCGATCACGATGACCGCCGCCTCCATACCGTTGCATAATCTCCGCTGCATTCACTGCCCCATCACTGCGCAAGGAGACACTAATCCCACCCTTTTTACGTATGCCCAGCAACAGCGCTGTGTTTACAATTTTAAGCGCCATCGCTTCATCCAGCACGGCTTTGCAATCGCCCAGCGATGCTCCCGTAGCGCCAAGAAGTTCCTGATCCACTTCAAACAGCGCCAGCTGTCCATCCAATACCAGCGTCATCCGCTTTAGCATCTTGCCTTGCAGTCTCAAAGATGCAAGCGTTTTACTGTGATAGAGCCCATTCACGCACTGTTCGTGATTCGCACCCAGTTCAAGCAAGCGATGCGCCATACCAAAAATACGCATAGTGCATCTGGGATCGCGGAAACATTTGGTGTCATCCATCAATCCGGCATAAAGCGCATTTGCCATTTTACCATTGATTTTTATATCCTCGCTAAGGAACCATTCATAGACTACGTGCGTAGTGCTCATCGCCTCCGCATCAATGCAGTTGAACGTACCGTATTGCTCATTGCTGGTATGATGATCAAAATTGATTAACGGGCCACTGTAATCAACCCCCAATCGTGCAAAACTGCCGCAATCAAAACTAATCGCCAAATCTGCATCGACAGGAAAACGGTTACTGATTTTGTCCATCCATGGTATAAACGATAAATGAGCATGAATATTGGGCGAGACACAATAAAAAGTGATCTTCTTTTGCGTGCGTAAAAGATAAGAGTAAAAAGCGGATGCCGCCCCAAGCGAATCGGCATCAGGATCTTGATGCGCGATGAGAACAATGTGGCTGGCTGCTTCGAGTGCTTTAGTTATTTGCATTAAAAAAGATAGTTTATTTCAAAACGGTATTCACGGTAGCTGTCATTAATCCCCGTTTTGCTATTCGTAACAGCATCTACATTGGCAAAACGAAATTTAAATTCGGTATTTGGCAATGTCTTAAATGTTTGAATAGCGTCCGCATACATAACATCCCGATCACTGGAAGCAATAGAACCCGCAAGCGTTTTTGCATCATCCACATTGATACTCGAATAACTGGCTGAACAGCTTAATCCAGAAATAATTCCGGCTTGATCAAAATCATACGCACCATTAAGCATCCAAGATTTAGTATTGGCCAGCCAATTCGTTTGTGCCATAGCTCTCGTATATCCTCCCGTAGGAAATCCTCGCCATGGGGCAACGATATCTGCCTTATTGGCTACCTTAGAATACCCGAGGGTTACCGTTGCCGGTCCTTGCACCAACGATGTTCTAGCGGCCAGAAGGGAACCATTTAAACTATGGGGATTATTGTAGCTGCCCAAAACCGACACGGACGGGGCTTTGTCTATTCCAAACGTACCTGCGATTGAAGCCCCGCCAATCTCTCCTGCGCCATCATCAAATTGCTGTAAATACCGCATTCCAGGAACCAATTTCCATCCACTTCCCAAATTAATCGTATAATTTAGTTCGGTGACCAATGTTTCAAAGAATCCATTAATACCAACATATTCACCATTAAATTTAAGATTTTTAATCGATTTGTTTTCAACGTCCGCAAAAATCATTTCCGGATTGACATCCGTATTGACATTATTAAGATTAACTACGTTCAATCCCTTGTGCGAAGAGCTGTCATCATTTTCGTCTCTCGCTGCATAGGCAACGATGCTATGAAAATGTTGATGATCACGCAACTTTTGACGCATCAAATACCCAAGGCGAACATTGGTATCAGAAAGATTACTGTTCTGAATCATTGCACCCTCAAACGTATTGGGGACCATTTTAGCATCATTGGAAGAGAGCAGTATCGAGTCTACGATCTGACGTCCAACCGTCACATCATTATGAGCAGTTTTATATTCACCGTATGCCACTGCCGCTACGCCAATTGAGACTTCGCTTCCATCCGCACGAGTTCGATAAAGGTCTTTAGCCGTTTTGGTATAATTGATTGTCCCCTCACGATTATCCCCAGCTAAAGGAATGGCTCCGTAGACTCCTGCCGTTGCTCCAAATCCCTTAAAAAAAGCGGTTTTATACGTAATATTTCCACCAACTCCAAATTTATCATGATCCTGTGCGGTTACCGTATCTGCAGCATCATAATCGTACCAAAAATTATTGGAGCGAAGACGCCCGTATACATCCCCTTTGGTAACCATTTCAGCAAACGTTTCTGCTACACCTGAAGCTTTTAAATATTCTACTTGCATATTGCTTTTAATAATGCGATCTTCGGTTTTAAGCGCGTACGCAGAAGTTACAAACAAGAAAGCCATTACTCCTGCCCTACTTAGTACGCCGTATTTCATAATCATCCTTTACGCCAACAATCCATTATTTCGTCAACATTTTATCATCTTAGTCACGGATTTACGCTCATCCCTTCCGCTTTTTACCCATTTTGTACACATACGCCAATACCTCAGCCACCGCAGCAAACAACATATCCGGAATCGGATGGTCAATCTCGACTTCTTTATAAAGAGAGCGTGCCAGTGGCGGATTTTGAACCACATGGACTCCGTTTTCTCGTGCAATTTTTTTGATCTGAATCGCAATATTATCCACACCTTTTGCCACGACCACCGGAGCATTGTGTTTGGTTTCATCGTATTTGATAGCAACGGCATAGTGAGTTGGATTGGTGATGACGACATCGGCGGTAGGAACCGAGGACATCATCCGCTTGCGTGCGGCTTGCATCTGGATTTGGCGAATTTTCGCTTTGATATGCGGATCCCCTTCCATGCTTTTAAACTCATCCTTGATCTCTTGCATGGACATCTTGAGCTTATCAAAATAGTGTTTGCGCGTCATTACCAAATCAATAACCGCGAATACAAACAAAATAACCAGCATCACCGCCGCGATAATAATCGCTTTGTGGGCAAACCATTCCATCTGCGCCCATAAGCCAAAAAGGGCCACCGTTGGCAGCTCTTGGATAAACGACCAAAAGAACATGAACCCTATTCCCATAGCGGTAAAAGATTTAAACGTGATTTTAAGCGATTCCAGCACTTTTTGCATACTCAACATATTTTTTAATCCGGCGATGGGGTCGAGTTTTGAAAAATTCGGGGTTAGCGGTTTGGTGGTGAAATTAAACCCAATCTGCGCCACCGTACCCGCAACCCCTGCAATAGCAATAATAATCGTAATCGGCAATGCCATGATGAGAAATTCTTTAAACGTTACAAACGCAATATCGATGAGATTGGCCTGCTCAAGCGGTGTGTTCATCAATGAAAAGTAATACCGAACCAAATTCAAAAGACGCTCGGCAATAAACGAGAACATCATCCACATTGCCAGAATCGCTACTACCAGTACTAAAACGCCAGCAATATCCTGACTTTTTGGGACATTTCCCTCCGCCCTTGCATCTTCGAGCTTCTTGGCGGTGGGCTCTTCTGTTTTTTCTTGATCATCTGCCATTTAGAAAATACTCTAATCCATCTTCATGGATAAATCAATCCAATTGGCTTGATGGATAAGAGAACCCGTACTGATGGCATCAACACCGGTTTTAGCATACGCCTCGATCGTCTCTAGCGTTATGTTTCCGCTAGCTTCGAGCAAGACGCCGCTGTGATGCCCCCGTTTGTACTCAACAATCTCGCGAAGCTCCTGCGTGGACATATTATCGCACATCACAATATCCGCTCCCGCTTCCATCGCTTTTTTTGCCATCTCTATTGTTTCCGCTTCGATTTCTATTTTGGCCGTAAAAGGGATCTTGGCACGTGCTTCTTCCATAAAAGTCTCTAAGTCCTCAATGGTCTTTAGATGGGTATC
>JAUPLR010000007.1 GCA_030836825.1 Campylobacterota bacterium | reverse complement strand
GTAACGGTTCTAGTAGACGGTGCTGTCGCTATTCGTGGTGACAGTGAAGGTGAAATCGCAAAAGCACTTGAAGAAGCAAAAGAACTTATTGCAAGTGTTGCAGATTCTAACTCTATGATCGCGTCTGTTTCAGCGCGTATGGAGTCTGCCGCTCACCACCAAAATCACTCACACATGCTCTAACGCTCATGTTTGAGCTTCTTACGGATTTTATAGCTAAGAGCCATCCGGTAACACTTGGTGTGTTGCTGGTGCTCACTCTTTATTTTGTAACAATTAACTGGGTTTTCTTTTATCGGTGGCTAGGCCTTAATCAATGGATTTCGCAAGAAAATGAGACGTTAGAATCTCTTTTAATGGGTTCGCAGCGTCTTAATGAATATGCCTTTTTAGGCCCTTTTCTAAAAAGCGGTACGGCGCATTCAAAAGCGCTTTTTGATTTAGCACAGTTCGCAGCCACCAAAGAGGCAACAAAAGGGTTGACGGTACTCTCTGTAGTCGCGTCTACAACTCCCTTTATTGGTCTTTTTGGTACGGTTGTTTCTATATTGGATACTTTTAAAAACATTGGACAAACAAGCGGGACCATGAATGTTATTGCTGCAGGAGTTTCAGATGCACTGGTTGCAACGGCATCGGGTATCTTTGTGGCCATATTCGCCTAAAGTTAACATCAGATTTTGAAGCGCCAGTCTTTTGAAGTCATAGGTCTTATTCGCATGCAAAGTGATTCATTGCTTTCCAAAGTCGATTAAATATGTACGATTGGGATGACAAGCCGGAACTGAACATTACTCCTCTTGTGGACGTCATGTTGGTTTTGTTGGCCGTTTTAATGGTTATATCGCCTAATATCATTTATGAAGAGCTGATTAACCTTCCGAAGGGTTCATCTCAAACGGAAGTAAAAGAGAAAAAAGAGATTGAGATTTTTATAAATGCATCCAAGCAAATAAAAGTAAATAATCAAACGTTTGATTTTTTGACTTTTAGTGACAATTTTAGGTTGTTTTCCAATCATTTTTCACCTGAAACGGTAGTGCGTATCAGTGCGGATCATACGCTTGATTACGGTGATGTGATGAATATAATGAGTGCTGTGAAGCGTTCAGGTTTAACGAATATTTCACTCGCAACCAGCGGTTGAATTCATCTAAAAACTAGCATTAGAGTATTTTTTACATGAATTTACATTATCAGCGGTATTTCCTCCAAAGTGGTGCGATCACTCTTTTTCTGATGGGTTTGATGTGTTTACTTTTCGTGAGCGTTGCGTTGCACGTCTCTAAACCGGATGCTTTCGCGATGATAAAAAGCGATGTCATCTCTGTTTCGTTGGAGGATACCCCCATGCGTGTTTCTGAAATGATGTCTCCATCGGTACCAGCAGTCCAAGAGCCCCTTACGCAAGAGACAAAAACGCCTGCTGTATCGGATACGGCGAAGGAAATAGTCCCCGAAATTGATGATCTTTTTGCAACCGTAAAGAGTGTGAAAAGTAAGCCAAAGCCTATGGATAACTCAAAGCAGGTGTCAGAACTCAATGCGCTTGAAGAAAAGATTTTGACAACAAAACGTGATACAAAGTTTTTTGATAAAGTTAAAACGCTTGAATTGGCAAAATCTGGTGTAAAAATGGTATCGTCATCAACGGGTCCTGTTGTTAATGAATACAATGCAAAGCTACAGGGAATCATTTATGCTAACTTTCACCCCGCAAGCGGTACGGAAGGATTTGCGGCTCGTGTTCGTATATCGCTAAGCCCTGATGGAAAATTATTAGCGTATCGCGTTATTAGCTACTCCGGCAATGCCGTATTTAATGCAGAAGTAGATTGGTTAAAAGAACGACTGCGTCAAGTTGTACTGCCGCAGCATCCACAAGGTAAAGAAGCGGTTTTTGAGATTGTATTAACTGCGAAGGAATAAAATGAGATATTTAATTATTTTAGCTTTATGGATATCGACTCTTTGGGGCGCAGAGGCAATACTGCAAGTTACTAAGAATGTAGGAGCCTTGCCAAAATTAGCGATAGAAGATGCGAGCGCATCAAACAGCGAGGCAGGATTGAAATTTCATAAAATGCTCAGTGCGGATATGAATGTGATTTCGCTGTTTGAAGTAGACCACAGCTATGCGCAAGAGAGTTTTGAAAGTCAATATCCGGCGGTTGCGCATAGGGATGCTGTCTATGTATTGCGGTACCGTATGATTGCTGATGGCGGTGGCGGATACAAAACGGATGTGCGATTACTGCAAAATGGTTTAGAGCTTTTTAACAAAATATACCACCTAAAGCAAAGCGAAATGTTGGTGTTTTTAGCGCATTCAATTGCTTATGACATCAATACAAAAATGGGAGGCGGACCGGTTGAATGGATGAAGCGTAAAGTTCTTTTTGTACGGTTAATCGGACCGCGCCGTTCTGAAATTGTTGCCGCCGATTATACACTGTCGTACCAAAAAGTCGTTTTGAGCGGTGGAATGTATGGTTTTGCAAAATGGGCGAACCGTGAGCAAACCGATTTTTATTACACTTCATTAACCGATTTTCGTCCAACAATTTATAAAGTAAATTTGGCAACAGGAGAAAAATCAGCGATTATTTCCTCGGACGGTATGGCGGTTTGTTCGGATGTCAGTGAAGATGGGAGCAAGTTGCTCATGACATTGGCACCCAGTGGTCAGCCGGATATTTACCTCTATGATCTTCGGACGAAAGATAAAAAACGGTTGACAGATTATTCAGGTATCGATGTTAGCGGTCAATTTATGGGAGAGGACAGGATCGTTTTCGTTTCGAATCGGTTAGGCAATCCGAATATTTTTTCCAAAAAGATAGAGGGAAGCGCGGTCAATCAATTGGTGTTTGAAGGGAAAAATAATTCTACGTGCAGTGCTTATCGTAATTGGTTGGTTTATAAAGCACGCGAAGGAAATGGAGTTTTTAATCTCCATCTTATCTCATTAAATAATAGTACCATAAGACGTTTAACAAGCAATGGTGAGAATGATTTTCCACGTTTTTCCAATGATGGAGAAGCAATATTGCATATCAAGCATGACGGATCGCGAAGCATGGTAGGCATTATCCGTTTGGGCGTGAATAAAAGTTTCTCTTTTCCGCTTCATATCGGGCGTTTACAGTCAATTGATTGGTGATTAACCCAAGTTTCGCTACAATAAATAAAATTTTTAAAATAAAGGCGCCCTATTATGAAAAAGGTTGTATATTTAAGCGCAGTACTCGCTGCATTGGTATTTAGTGGATGTTCAACGAAGAGTCCTTCAATTGATGCAACTACTGATGGTGCAGGTAGCAGCACTACGGCTTCTTCTTCAACTAGCACACCTACGCAGACTGGTAGAAGCGATTCTTCCGCGGTTATTACCCCAATTACTAATGCCTCATCTGCAGATAATGGCACAAATATTTCGGGAAATAAAGTCGATGCTCAAATTCTTAATGTTTTGTTTGATTACGACAAGTTTGATATTCGTGAAGATATGCTTGACATTGTAAAGGTTAACGCTTCGTTATTGAAGGGTAAAACGTTTAAGCTTGAAGGTAACTGTGATGAATTCGGTAGTGACGAATACAACTTTGCCCTTGGATTAAAACGTGCGAATGCAGTAAAAACAGCTCTTGTAAATGAAGGGATCAGTGCAGATTCTGTTAGCATGGTAAGCCTTGGCGAAGGCAACCCTACGTGTGCTGAAAAAACACAAGAGTGCTGGGCTAAAAATCGTCGTGTCGAAGTAAAATTACCGTAAATGCGTCTTCTTGTTGTATTTTCGTTAGCCTCCTCGTTAGTCCTCGCATCGGAACCGTCGGTTTTCGGTGCCGGTAACCTCAACACCTCTGCTCCCTATGGCCTTACTTCTGAAGAAAAATTGATTCTTGAAAATAAAAAAGAGATTCAAGTCGTGGCGCAAAAAAACAATCTTCAAAGTGCCAAAGTGGAAACGGTTACAGAGCGTCTTGATGGCTTACAAGACGTTGTGGAAGGTCTTGGTCAATTGGTCAATGAACATAAAGGAGCACTGTCTAAAATTGCCGAATCGTCTGCCAGCGACGGTAATCTCTCTTTGGCGGTAATTGAACTGCAAAAGCAGAGTACGGCTAACACCGAAAACATTGCCCAGTTGAAAACATTATTGGAAGAACTTTCTCGTGTTGTGGATTCAATGAATGCCTCGTATGTTACCAAAGAAGACTTTTCACAACTCGTGAAACAACTTAAAATGAAGCCTCCTGTAAAAACGGAAGCCAACGCAAAAATGGATCCGACTGCGATTGAAAAGAAAGCCAAAGAGTTGTTCGATCAGCAAAAGTATGCAGAGGCACAAAGCTATTATGAAACATTGATTCAAAAAAAACATAAAGCGCATGAAGCTAATTTTTGGATAGGTGAGAGCTATTTTCAGCGCAAAGAATACAAGTCGGCTATTGCTTATTATAAAGAGAGTGCATCGCTTAATGATAAAGCGGCTTACATGCCGACGTTGCTTTTACACACAGGAAATTCGATGGAAGAAAATGGCGATTTGATAAACGCGAAAGCGTTTTACAAAGCAACTGTCAGTAAATACAGCGGAAGCGGTGCCGCTAATGAAGCACAACATCGGCTTTCTAAGCTAAAATAGCTATATGTCTCTTTTCAGGCTAGGTATAGCTAGTTGTGCTAAAATCTCGTTATCTTAAAATTTGTAAGGCAGAGTAATGGCAATTGAAGAAAATCAGATCGTTTCGATCGAATACGAAGTCCGTGATGGACAAGATGTTGTAGACAGTAATGTTGGCGGCGCGCCGTTGGTATTTATGTTTGGTAAAAGTCAGGTTATTCCAGGTCTTGAATCAGGTATCGCACACATGAAAATCGGTGAAAAATCGGATATATTGGTAAAAGCTGCGGATGCGTATGGCGATTACAACAATGAAGCAAAGCAAGAGCTTCCGTGTGAGCAATTTGCAGGTATTGATTTGAACCCTGGTATGACACTTTATGGTCAAGGCGAAGATGGCGATACGGTTCAAGTAACGGTTATGGCGGTCAATGGTGAGACTGTTGTTATTGATTTTAACCACCCATTAGCAGGTAAAGACTTGCTGTTTACCGTAAAAATCAATGATGTTCGCGAACCGTCTGCTGCGGAAGCTATAAGCGGTATTCCTGCTGAGAATGCTGTTGAGGATAGCGGATGTTGTGGAAGCGGTGGTAATCACGGCTGTGGATGTCACTAATTTTTTAACTGCTTCAAACGCCTCTGTTGAGGCGTTTAAGACCGCAAATTTATTAAAAGCTCTGTCCGTTAATGCTATGATCATTGGTGAGCATGGAACCGGAAAGCTCACTCTGGCGCGTTATATTCTCCCTCAAGCTCCTATTGTTGATGCAAGCTGTTTTGATGAGCTTTTGGATGCAGTTGAACGGCACCGTGAGATTATCATTCATCGATTTGATGATGTCGCCAATCTTAAACGTTTAATAGATGCGTTAGTCAAAAGCAAAACGAGAGTGGTTGCAACGGGTGGGTATCGTTATACGCAAGAGCAGTTGGATGAGATATTTTCGGTACGTTTGGTATTGCCGCCTTTGAGCCAACGCCATGAAGACATTGAGCTTTTAATAAATTTGTTTGTAGAAGAAGCCAAGAATACCTTTGGGAGAAGCGATGGGTTTAATGCACAGGAATTTGCCCCTGATGTAAGCGAAAATGCCCTTTCTTTACGACGACAGGTTTATCTGCATTATTTGTTGAAGAGTATTAAAGAAAACGATTTGATGGAAATAGTAGAACATTATTTGGTAGATCGATTGGGAAGCAATAACGACTACCGAAAGTTTCTCCATTTGTATGAAGTCCCGTTGATTCGTGCGGGAATCAAGAAATTTAAATCGCAGCTTCAGCTTTCGGATAAATTGGGGCTTAATCGTAATACGTTGCGTAAAAAAATCGCTGATCATAGCGACTATCAATTTGATTTAAAGGACGTTTAGTGGACCAAAAAAGAATAGCCATGATTTTCCCAGGGCAGGGAAGCCAGAGCATTGGTATGGGTAAATCATTTTATGAAAATAGTGCTATTGCGCGTGAGATGTTTGAAAAAGCAGGGGAACGTATCGGAGTTGATTTTACAAAATTATTGTTTGAAGAAAACGACCAGCTCGATAAAACAGCGTATACACAACCTGCTATTTTATTGATCTCTTTGATCGCGTATCGATTGTTTCAAGAGGCGATGCCGACAAAGCCCGTTATGCTATTGGGACACTCATTGGGTGAATTCAGCGCGTTGAGTGCTGCCGGTGCTATTGATTATGTGGATGCGGTTGAATTGGTGCACAAACGCGGAGCTTTGATGCAAAGTGCGTGTGAAGCCATAGATGCGGGCATGATGGCAATTTTAGGGTTGGAAGATGACGTTGTTGAACAACTTTGTGCAACGGCGAATGCAGAAGGTAAAAAAGTATGGCCTGCCAACTTTAACCAAAACGGTCAACTCGTCGTAGCGGGCTTAAAAGCCGACTTGCAAGCTATGGAAAGGACATTTAAAGAATCAGGGGCAAAACGGGCATTACTGCTCAATATGTCGATTGCAAGCCACTGTCCGCTTCTTGCCAGCGCACAAGAACCTTTGGCACAAGTAATGGAAAAGATGGTAAGTGATACGTTTGTTGCGCCGGTTGTATCAAATGTCACCATGCAAAAGTACGCGACAAAAGCGGATGCGGTAGCATTACTAAAAGATCAGTTGGTCAAGCCCGTGCGCTACAAACAATCGATTGAAGCCATTGTTGGTGAGATTGATGTTATGATCG
>JAUPLR010000074.1 GCA_030836825.1 Campylobacterota bacterium | reverse complement strand
GAAGAACCGATTCGACCACAGACGGTGTCATCTCAACAATATTAGGGGCAACCATATCCATACCTTTTCCATCCACACCATGACATGCCGCACATGCGCCTGCAAATACCTCTGCACCAACAGCGCCCTTCATACCCCCTGCAACGTATGCAGAAACGGCATCAATCTCAGCATCGGTAATCAACGCACCGGTATTGGTGTTCATCAATCCGTTACGATCAGGCATTGGCATACTTGTTCCCAAAAGATTGTTGTTGGCACCATTTACGATTGCGTGTTTGACAAGCTTCGAGGTAAGACGTACATGCAAATCAGCCGCTTTACCGTTCATACCATCCGCTTGCAAACCATGACATGGCGAACATTGAACAATAAAGATGGACTCACCCATTGCATTCAACGTAGCGGCGTCCATGTTTGCAAACTGCGCGTTAAACTTACTATCGTGTGCTGCAACTTCTTCATTGTATTCACCAATTTGCGAATACGCATTGACCGGATATCCCGCAAGAAAATACCAAATCGCCCAAATAATAGACCCCAGAAAGATAACCGCCCATCCAAAAGGAAGTTCGTTTTTATACTCTCCGATTCCGTCCCAATTCTCCTCTGCAAGCTTGCCGCTTGCTGTATCGCTTTGCATCTGCCGAACATATTTAGTCACTACAAACATCGTTACGCTAACGAGAACAACTGCGCCCAATACAGTGAGTTTGTTAACCCAGTCGCCCTCACTACCCATACCTCCGGCAGAACCGACGGCTACGTATGTGAAACCAAGCATTGCAATGGTAACCATGATAGCAGCTAATACTGTCTTATTCATCTATGCCCCCTACCTTTTTATCTCGTCGTTTTTTGAGATCTCCTCGATCGGTGGATCGGTGATATCATCATGAAGCGCGATATTGCTATACTTTTCATAATCGCGTATCCCTTTTTTCTGAGAGCTGTAAAGATGATAAATGTACGAATACAATACCACCACTAAAAACCCCGTAAAGAAAAAATATCCATACGCCTGAAGCGTTGCAATGTCCACGATATTCCTTATTTCAAGCTGTTCATGTACGCGATAATAGCCACGATTTCAGGAATAGTACCTGCCGCAACGGCATCTTTAACCGCTTGATCTTTCATATCCGCTGTGATTACCTTTGCCTCTTCAAGGGCGGAAGCACGAGCACCCTCAACAGTATCAGCCAAAGCAACGGTAACTTTGGAACCGTCTGCCATTGGAATCTCTGTATTATAAGGAACCGCAAACGCTTTCATTATCGTCAATTGCTCAGCAAACGCGGTATCAATATCCGCTGTATTTTTAAACATCCAACGATAAGCGGGCATGATGGAACCCGGAACAACCGCAACAGGATTTTTCATGTGGTTTTCGTGCCAGTCTGTAGTACGGTAGTTGCCTACGCGCATCAAATCAGGGCCCGTACGTTTTGAACCCCAAAGGAACGGACGATCATACGCATATTCACCGCTCAATGAATACTTACCATAACGATCGGTTTCCGATTTAAAGGGACGAATCAACTGCGAGTGACACGCATTACAACTGTTTTTGATGTAAACATGACGACCGGCAAGTTCAAGCGTCGTATAAGGCTTCGTACCGATAACCGGACGAGATGCCTGCGCAAAGTTTGGTAGAATCTCAATAAGACCCGCAAATGCAATAACAACAAAGACAGCAACCGCAAAAAAGAACGGGTTTTTTTCTAACCAGTGAAACATTTTCCCCTCCTTAATTATGCGCCCATTGGCGATGCATTTTGAAGTTCATTCTCTTCAACACGACGAGAGCTTGTCATTGTTTTGTACATATTGTACGCAAACAAGAACATACCCACCAGATACAATGTACCACCAACCGCACGAATGGTGAAATAAGGTTGCAATACGGAAACCGTATCGATGAAGGAATACGCCAAGTTACCAAACTCATCGTGCGCACGCCACATCATACCCTGCGTAATACCGGCAATCCACATCGATGTGAAGTACAAAACAACCCCAAGCGTTTGAACCCAGAATTGTGTATTCATCAATGATTTAGAATAGATCTCCCGCTTGAATACGCGTGGAGCCATATGAAAAAGTGCCGCCATAATCATAAAGGCAACCCAACCCAGAGCGCCATCATGGACGTGACCAACAATCCAGTCCGTGAAGTGTGCCAAAGCATTAACCGATTTGATCGCTTGAATTGGACCTTCAAGAGTAGAAAACATATAAAAGGTTGACGCAAGGATCATAAATTTGATCAATGGACTTGCCGCAACTTGCTGCCATTCACCCTTCATCGTCAAAAGCATGTTGATTGCAGAACCCCACGAGGGGAGGATCAAAACAACAGAGAAGACAGAACCCATCGTTTGCATCCAGTCAGGAACCGTAGAAAACAACAAGTGATGTCCTCCAGCCCATAAATAGACAAACATCAAGCCCCAAAATGCGAGGAGAGACAATTTATACGAATAAACCGCTTGACCCGATTCTTTTGGAAGAAAGTAGTAGATCATCGCTACGATAGGTACGGTGAAACCAAACGCAACCGCATTATGTCCATACCACCATTGCACCAACGCATCATTGGTCCCTGAGTACATTGAAACCGAGTGATACCATGCACCAATACCGCCTGAAACGAAATACGTTGGAATGGCCATATTATTGAAAAGATACAGCATGGCAATGCCCAAAAAGGTTGCGATGTAATACCAAATAGAGATGTACAATGATTTTTCACGGCGAATACCGATCAAACCGAAAAGACCCATACCCCAAATAACCCACACCACAACAACGGCGATATCAATCGGCCATTCAAATTCGGCATACTCTTTGGACGTAGTGATTCCCAATAAAAGGGAAACAACAACGGCTGCCACAAGGAGCAAATAGAGCCAAAAATGTAATTTTCCAAGGAACATCAGAAATCTTGATTCCGCCATAGAAACTTTCAATACACGCTGGCCGATATAGTACCACGTAGCAAAAATACCACTTAGGGTAAATCCGAAAATAACCGCATCGGTGTGCAACGGGCGAAGACGGCTGAAATTGGTATATTCCGCCAATCCTTCTCCTGCAAAGGTATTAACCGCAGGAAAAGCCATTTGCCACGCCAAAATAACGCCGACAAGCATCCCAACGATACCGAGGACAACAGTTGTAAGCATAAACCACTTTGCAATCGTGTAATCATACTCCAATGGACGATTATCCATATACGACCTCCTTAAAATTCGAAGCATAAGAGCCTACAAAGGGCGCCCGAAAAAGAGAATCATTTAACTTTTAGAGACGCCCTTAACATTTTGTAACAAAGACAGGCTATTAGACGCCCGAATAATAACAATATAAATATTTAATAAGGATTAAATTATTAATAAATTATCACTATAAAGAATTGTGGGCAAAAGTATGGTACCGATTGAGCAATCGGCACAAGAAAATACGCTTTTATCGCTGTATAAGCGTTAAAAACTCTTCGAAGATGTAGCGGCTCTCTTTGGGTCCGGGACTGGCCTCTGGGTGATGCTGAACCGAAAAGACAGGGCCCGTTTTGTAGCTTAATCCCTCAATCGTGTTATCAAAAAGATTAACGTGCGTCACCTCTGCTATTTCACGTATCGATTCAGGAACATTGTAGTTGTGATTTTGTGCGGTAATTTCTACCATACCGGTTTTGACGTTTTTTACCGGATGATTTCCCCCATGGTGCCCAAATTTGAGCTTTAACGTGTCATGTCCATGCGCAATGCTCAACAATTGATGCCCAAGACAGATACCAAATAACGGAATCTTGCGCGCTATAAGTTTTTTGATCTCCTCTTGCTCTTTTTTTAATACGAGGGGATCTCCCGGGCCGTTTGAGAGGAAAACGCCATCGATTGTACGCGCATCGTATTGGGCGATTAACTCATCTGCGCAAAAGGTGTTTGGATAAACATTGACTTCCAAT
>JAUPLR010000073.1 GCA_030836825.1 Campylobacterota bacterium | reverse complement strand
TACCCCCTATTAATCCTGCCCAGCGTCCGGCAGTTAAAACGATCGTCGCTCAGAACGTGAAAACGGTTGCCCCAGCTGAGGCTGCTTCCGTAACATCTAAAAAATCTTCAGGTGTTTACCGTATGGCAAAGGATGCTGCCGTATACAGCAGTCCTAATGGAAAAGCCATTGATACCTGGGAAGCACGCCGTTCATTTACGGGAAGCGCTGCGTCTAATGGATGGATCCATATCACTGGGTATTTTGTAAACCGTGTGTTTCAGGCAGCAGGCGAGGGCGAATCTTTATGGGTAAAAGAGAGCGACGTTATCCGCCGTTAATAGTCATAATGATACATGAGTAAATAAGTAGGAATACTTGACTATAAAAATAAATATCCTTATAATACTGCAAAATTATAAGGATAGATGATGTCTAAAGTATGTCCCTTGATATTCCGTCAAATTGATGCAACCATCAGCAAAATAAGTACGGCTTTGGTCGTGAGCAGTATATTTATGTATTTAATGACTCTCCAAGTGGGAATTTTGTTTTTTATAGCTATTGATTTTGTTATTCGATTGAGCGGTAAAAAAAAGTATAGCCCTATTTATTTGTCCGCGCATGCTATTCAAAAGGCCTTTCATTTGCGTGTGAAAATGGAAGATGCCGGAGGCAAGCGCCTTGCCGCTTTTTTTGGTTTTGCCTTTACTGTGGGGATGATTATTACCCATTATGAAGAATGGATGGTCGCCAATAGCGTTATCGCTGTAATCTTTGTATCTTGCGCCATTCCTGAAATACTCTTTGGCTACTGTATCGCATGTAAAATATATGCGCTGGTAATAAAATTCTTTCCCGATAGATTTGCATAATGGCTGCTTTATCCTCAAAAGCAATTTATGGATTGGCAGCAATGCATGTTCTTTCCCGTGCAACCAACGGACGGTCAATGCAGGTGAAGGAAATTGCTGCGATGACCCAAATATCCCATGGTTATTTGGAACAGCTTCTTTCTCTTTTGCGTCGTAAGAATTTAGTGATGAGCATACGGGGGGCATCGGGCGGATATAAACTGGCACGTCCGGCACATGAAATCGAAGCGCTTGAAATCATCGAGTCGTTGGAGGGTCCGTTTTATAAAATTGAAGGAAATGTAGGCTCGAGTTTAATACTTGAATATTTTTGGAAAGAAATTGAGGCAAAAATGCAGGGGCTGTTTGCGTTAAAACTGTCCGAATTAGATCAAGCTTACCAGCCTCACTTTTATGAGATATAAATAGGGAGCTGGTCTTAACGCTTGGTATAATTTGCTTCGATAAGCCGACGATTTTGCATCATCATAATCTCTATTTCGACGGCGCTTTTCCCGTTGTATATATTTTTGATAGCGTAAGTATTTTTTTGCGTTTGAACTTCACGGTAAAAATCCTTGAGGCTCTGACTTGATCTTCTAGTGTTATAAAGCGATTTTAGAGAGGTAATCTCATTTTTTTGCGGCTCAAGATATTGGTCGATTAAGTTATCGCTGACTTCATTTCTACTCATTGCATTCTCGTTAGGGGATATTATAACAAGCAAGCAAAAAGTGTTCCGATAATCATAACCCTTCGTTCATTACATACCATAGACGCTCAATCTCATGGTTGTCTAAAAAAAGGGTTGAATAGTGTTCGTACAGCCATGCAAGCCCATTTGAATTTATGGAGAGCGTATGAGAGCACTCTTGATGCGCAGGCAAAAAAGCACGTATGAGCGAGATGTTGTCATGGATCATTTCATCGCAAAAAAAACAATTCAGATGGGAATGCAATCTTCCTTCATGCTCCAACAGTGCCACATACGCTTCTATCGCTAAACGTTTTGGATTTTGATCACCCCATCTATTGGCACAATCGTTTAAGAGTTGATAATAAAAAGGACCAATATCTTCTGAACTTGAGATATGGGGATAGAAAAGAGCAATAAATTGCTGCCAAATGAGGATCCGATCGTATTCGCCCATCCACTTATAGCCCAAATGAATCACATCCCGCATGCGAGGAATTGAGCTTTTGAGTGAATTTTCAGACTCAAAATCAATTTTGAAGCCCAAATTAATAGGGCTGTGACGTGCGCCGTAAAAACGATAAAGGGTTGTCAGGTTTAGTTCAGATATTATGGTAACTATCATATCCTCGTCACGTACACGGCTAAGTTTGATGATAAATCCCTGCATTTTGACTAGCCGACCCCTTTTTGTTATTCTAGCACAGTTACGCAAACATCTGCTGCAACAGGCTTTTTTTTGAGCTGTTTCAACCTTTCCATTTTTCTAGGAATTTTCCTGAACAGTATAGATAAGATATAATCATCAAAAAATATGGGATAGATAAATATGGCCGATAAGTTTTACGTAGTTAAGCGTGGCAGAATCCCTGGAATATATACGACATGGGCACAGTGCTTACTGCAGGTTGATAAATTCTCTGGAGCCGTATACAAAAGCTATAAGACGAGAGAAGAGGCGGAAGATGCTTTTGGATCAAATACATTAACAGCTACAAAATCAGTGCCGAAAAAGCGCCCTAGTGCCGCTAAAATAGAGTCTCCAACCCTTTTAACAGACGGTATCCGTCTGCGCATCTATTGTGACGGTGCGTGTTCTGGAAACCCTGGGAAGGCTGGAAGCGGATTGGCAATCTATGAAGATGAAAAGATGCCTGTATTGATGTACGGTGCCGCTGATGTAATGGGGACCAATAATACCGCAGAGCTCAAAGCCTTGTTGCGAGCGCTTGAACTTGCTCTTGATGCGCAGCACGAGAAGGTGGCGATTTTATCGGATTCCAAATACAGCATCGAGTGTGTGGTCAACTGGGCATACGGATGGAAAGCAAAGGGATGGACCAAACAAGGTGGAGAGATAAAAAATCTCGATCTTGTCAAAACAGCGCATGCCCTTTATGACAGCATCAAAGACAAAGTGGTCATCTCCCACGTTCGAGGGCATGCAGGGATTGAGGGAAATGAGCTTGCGGATCGAATGGCGGTCATTGCGGCTTTAAATGGCAATAGTGATTTTATCCAATACGCTTATGAGAATATTGCCGATGTTTTGGCTCTGAGTGCAGGGTAAACCAATGAGTATCTATGCTTTACAATGCCCAGCAGGTGGGTTTTTGGATGAAGATTTACAGCATTTTAACAAAGTCTTCGATGAATGGTGTGTCCAATTTGATAATTTTGATGACGCCAGAGCCATTGCCGGTACTCTTGATAAAAGAAGATATGCCGATGTTGTGGAAATAACGCCGTTGAGTTATCCTAAATATTTTTTCCCTAAATTGCAGGGAGTAATCCATGCGACACGGGAAGTTGATGGAAATATTATCTGCATTGTTGAACCGTTCATGGGGTCCTATTTTTGTATTGCCATCTGTAATTTGAAGAGTAAAAGCGTTAAATTCATGCCAACACACTATAAAAATACGATGAGTGTTGAAGGAGCTTTTGCAAATTTTAGAATCAAAGATCGAGAGAATTATTAAAATATCTGATTCATTATGGCGGTAGAGTTCCAGATTATTTCGAATATAATAAATTGAACGACCAAAATACCCCAAAAAAGGTATCGAAATTTTTGTGTTTTATGACGAAAGAGTTTTTGTGCAAAAACGGCACCCACACTTCCTCCTGCTATCGCCATGCAGATGAGTGCTTTTTCACTCATACGCCGCCGTGCGGAACGTGCAAGCAGTTTATCGATACCAAAAACAACAAAGGTAATGATATTAAAAAGGATAAAAAATACAATAAACGCTTTCATGAGTGATGACTTTTCTCTTCTGGGGCTTACTCTTCTATTTCCCACCAATCATTCGAGAAACAATACCGCTTTGATCGGTTCTCTCAGCATGAATAACTCCGACCAAATGGACAACGACAAAAGCGAAAATAGCCCAGCCTACATAAAAATGAACACCCTCTACCGTCTCTTTCATTTCGCCCGCAAGCTTAAAATAGAGGCTAAGACCGCTGATAGAAATAATAAGTAACAGTACATAGACCGCTTTATAGAGCTTGTAGACGCTTTGCATTTTCGGATTGTCATCTAATCCAAATCCATTTTTCGCGATCATAATCAAACGAAATACCAATAAAGCGGCAATAGCAAATCCAAAATAAATATGCCAATCCCACATAGGGGAGCGAACCGCTTTCCCAATCACGACAGCCTGCTCATCGGTAATAATTGTCCCTAGTTTTACCATCTGTTCTTTTACTATTTCCCCTACATGGGTTTTATTCATGACGCTTTCACGCAACACCACTGTAACAAATAGACCAATCATAATCAATGCCTGCAACCAATGCCAAATCCGAAATGACGGTGAAAATTCTCTCATAATAGTCTCCTAAAGTTAGATATGCTGTAATCTTCCCTATAATTCTTTGGATGATTGTACCTATCCGAATATTCAATAGGACTTAATTTGCCCAAAAGGGTATGTGGTCAGGGCATGATATTTGTCACATAGGGGATCAAGTCTCAAAATAGAGTAAAGGAAAATTATGAATACTTTTACACAAGAACAAAAAAGAGAGGCGATAGCTCAAACGTATGCGAAAATTGCAGCAAACAACGATGCTTGCGGTTGCAGCACCAGTGGTTGTTGCAGCAGCGAAGGAATCTCTTTAGAACTTGGATACTCAAAAGAGCAACTAAAATCCATCCCAGATGAAGCGGACAAAGGGTTGGGGTGTGGAAATCCTATATCAATAGCTTCATTAAAAAAAGGGGAAGTCGTTTTAGATTTAGGAAGCGGTGCCGGACTTGATTGTTTTTTAGCTTCAATAGAGGTTGGAGAAAAGGGAAAAGTCATAGGGGTAGATATGACAAGCGAGATGATAGCAAAAGCACAAAGCAACAAAGATAAAAATGGCTATGATAATGTTGATTTTAGATTAGGTGAAATTGAGAACCTGCCTGTTGCGGACAATAGCGTAGACGTAATCCTTTCAAACTGTGTTATAAATTTATCTTTGGATAAACAAAGAGTTTTTGATGAAGCTTTTAGGGTTTTAAAAACCGGTGGCAGATTGGCTATATCCGACATTGTATTAACAAAAAAAATCCCATCTCAAATGATAACACTTGATAGCTATGGAGCTTGCATTGCAGGGGCTAGTTTTATAGATGATTTAGAAACATTGCTAAAAAACTCCGGTTTTAAAGAGATAGCCATCACACCCAAGACTGAGAG
>JAUPLR010000072.1 GCA_030836825.1 Campylobacterota bacterium | reverse complement strand
TTTGCCCGTTAGCAGGTTTACGATAGGCTGATAATAGCAGATGATTCGTTTGTCACTCAACGCTTGGCGTATGGAGGAGGCCATGGCAATATTGTGACGGTATTTTTCTTCGACGTTTTTTTGCTCTTCATAAATAGAAATGGGAATTTTTTTCTCTTTGGCGGCATGTAATGCGATATCGGCGCGGGTAAGCAAATCTTTTTCACCGATTGCAATGCCTACGGTCATGCGTAGATTAATCGTTTCATCTCCGATGGTAAATACATTCTCTTCCAAGAGCGCTATGAGCGCGTCAATACGACACAGTATTGCCTCTACATGGATATCGTCATAAAATACGATGGCAAACTCATCGCCTCCAAGCCGGTAGGGAAACCACTCAGACACTTGAGATAAAATATGATCACCGGCAACGATTCCGAAGAAATCATTGATCTCTTTGAAATCATCGATATTAAAAATAGCACAAGCCGTAGGGGATTTTTCACTCATGTCAAGAATGATTTTTTGACGATTTGGCAAGCCGGTGAGTTGGTCATAAAATGCTAAACGTTCGAGCTCCTCCTGAGCGTGGTACAGTTCGCTCAAATCCGTAAATATGGC
Organism: Campylobacterota bacterium; assembly: GCA_030836825.1. GTDB lineage: Bacteria > Campylobacterota > Campylobacteria > Campylobacterales > Sulfurimonadaceae > Sulfuricurvum. The sequence goes on along the minus strand of JAUPLR010000072.1, from coordinate 7,244 downwards.
TAAATAATTTTGGACTGCATGCCCATCGTCCACAACCGTACTGATGCTCACCCACTCAGGAAAAATCTCGCCGTTGGTCCGTTTGTTCCAGAGTTCCCCGCTCCAGTGTTTTTCACGATTTATTGCATCCCACATGTTTTGGTAGAAGAGCGTGTCATGTTTTCCTGACGCGAGTACCCGAGGATTCTCTCCTAAAACGTGATCTTCACTGTCATAGCCAAATATCTTCAAGAAGGCCTTATTAACATGAATAATATTGTTATTATGGTCGGTAATAATCATTCCATCAGAGGAATTTTTCATAGCCGTTCCAAAAAGGGTGAGCTGTTTTTGGCTCTCTAGCAGTTGATGTACATATTCCGACCGTTTAAGAACTAATTTGACAATAAAGGCACAGCTTTCCAGTAAACGTTTATGAAAATATGAGGGTAAACGATGCTCAAATGAGCTAAAGGCAAAACTCCCTATCGCTTGCTTTTTGTAATTTTGTATAGGCATCGACCAGCATGAACAGAGATTGAAATCATGGATAATTTGTCGTATATCATTGCAGCGCGCATCGGTTTTAGTATCTTTGATGTATTGCGCTTCATTTTGAAATACGGCATTGCCGCACGAGCCTCCACTGGGACTCGGTTTGAGTCCTGTGAATGCATCATGGCCTGTTTGTGGAAGGGAAGGTGCGGAAACAATACGCGTAAGCCCCGTATTTGAATCAAGAAGCATGATAGAAGCAACCGAATTGGGAAGCAATTTTTCGGCCATTTGGCATAGGGAAGCAAGTACTTCTTTTTCGTCATGTCCTCCGGTGAGCAGTTCAAGAATGGTTCTTTGTACGTTGAGGACATTGTTATATTCTATGGGCGTTAGAGTATCTTGACCTTCCATCTAGTTTCCTCATATAAGGTATTAAATAATGTGCATCAAAGTATAGAGCAACTTTGTAATATTTTTATTACAAAATAGTACAAAAGTGAAGTTAAAAATTGTGGAACATTTTTTGCGCCCTTATGTGGCTTTTAGCTTTGTTAACCTACAATTGAGACTTCAAATTAATCTTGTGGACTTTTTTTTGCGTATCGATAAATTTCTCAATGCCGTCAATCTCACCAAACGTAGAGCCATTGCTCAAGACATGATAGTCGAGGGTGTCGTGCTCATCAATGACAAAGCGGTAAAAGCTTCCAAAAACGTGGCGGTGGGTGATGTGATTACTCTTGTCTATCTGGAAATGACGTTGCGGTATGAAGTATTGGCGCTTCCTACGATCAAATCAACCCCTAAAAGCCAGCAGGGCCTTTATGTCAAGGAGCTTTTATGAATCCGACACGAGCTGATTTTGAGGCCTTGTTTGAACACCGTCTGAGCGATGAGCAGATGAGAGAATTTTTGCTCTCCTTGCCTCTGAATGCCCAAACCTCTTCGTCCATGATTGCAACAGCGGCTGAGGTGATGAAACAGCATGCTGTTACGCTCAACGTTTCCCGCCAACTGCAAGACAAGCTTATTGACGTAGTAGGGACAGGGGGCGATAAAAGCGGCAGTTTTAATGTCTCCTCGAGCGTTTCCATTCTCCTCTGCGCATGCGGTGCGTATGTGGCCAAACACGGCAATCGCTCTATCACCTCCAAATCAGGCAGTGCCGATGTATTGGAATACATGGGGATGAAGCTTGATTTGAGTTTGGAACAAACGGCTGTTTTACTCGAAGAGACGGGATTCGCCTTTTTATTTGCGCAATACCATCATCCTGCCATGAAATTTATTATGCCCATACGACGCAGTATTCCTGAAAAAACGGTTTTTAATATCTTGGGACCCTTGACCAATCCCGTAGGGCTTTCTAAAATTCTACTGGGCGTTTTTGATGAGGTATTTGTCTCCAAAATGGTCAAAGCCGCCCAATTAGGCGGGATGAAATCCGCCATTGTGGTGAGTTCGAGAGAAAAAATGGACGAAATCAGCATCAGTGACATTACGTATGCGGCTCGACTGTACGAGGAGAAAATTGAGTATTTTGAAATTGATCCGCAAAGGTACGGAATCAAAAAAGCCCCTTTTGAAGCCATACTGGGTGGAGAAGCACCGCAAAATGCGCAGATCATGTTAGACGTCTTTAGTAATCGCTCCACCGATGCACAACGGGACATTGTCCTTATTAATGCGGCGTATGCCCTGATAGCCGATGGAATGGCACGTGATGTTCAAGAGGGGCTTGAAATAGCTCGTGATGGGCTTCTAAGCGGAAAAGCACAGGAGAAGCTCAAGCAAATCATAACGGTATCGTCCAAGTTATGATGCAGCTCTCTCTTAATCAGTTACCACAACTGTGTGAACAGATCATTGCAAAAGTGCCCAATGGCGGGGTAGTTATTTTGCAAGGGGATCTTGCCAGCGGTAAGACGACGTTTACGCAGGCTTTTGCACGTTTTTTGGGAATAGAGGAAACGGTGACGTCACCCACTTTTTCGCTTCAACAACGTTATGGGGACAAATTGTTTCATTACGATTTGTACAATTACGGTTTCGAGAAATTTTTATCCATGGGGATGCTTGAAGAGTTGGAAAAAGAAGGATACCATTTGATCGAATGGGGCGATGAAACGTTGATTGATTGGTTAAAAAAAGCGGGGTTTGCGTACGTGATCGTAGAGATTACCAAAGGTGACAATGAAACACGATACTATGAGGTGCGTCAGTGACTGAACAAATACACGAGTTAAAAGTACATAATCTTGTTAAAACCATCAAAAAACATGAGATCGTACGCGGTATTAGCATGGAACTTCGTACAGGTGAGGTGGTTGGATTGCTAGGACCAAACGGTGCTGGGAAAACAACGACGTTTTACATGATTTGCGGTTTGGTGGAAGCTACGGACGGTGAAGTTTATATTGATGGTGAAAATGTTTCCAATTTGCCGTTGCATAAGCGTTCCGCTATGGGAATCGGTTATTTACCTCAAGAAGCATCGATCTTCAAAGATTTGACCGTAGAAGAGAACTTGATCATCGCAGCAGAAGCGGGGAATCTTTCAAAAGAACTGGCCGAACAGCGTATCGAAGAGTTGCTGGAGATGTTTAACATCGAGCCTATACGCAACCGCCGCGGGATTAATCTCAGCGGGGGAGAGAGACGTCGTGCCGAGATTGCGCGTGCATTGGTCAATAAGCCGCGATTTTTATTATTGGATGAACCCTTTGCGGGGGTAGACCCGATCGCGGTAACCGACATCCAAAACGTTATCGCGCAGTTAGTCGAATACGGTATTGGGGTGCTGATTACCGATCATAACGTCCGTGAGACGCTGGCGGTATGTGATCGTGCCTATGTTATTAAAAGCGGAGAGGTGCTCGCCGCTGGCCCTAGTGATGAAATAGCCCATAACAGCGATGTGCGCGAACACTATCTTGGCGAATCGTTCAAACTGTAAACCATGGCAGCGCTGAGAGTTCGAACCAACGTTGAGCTTAAAAACAAGCTTTCCAACACCCTGCGCAACTGGCTCCCGATTCTCCACTCGAGTCTGAGCGATTTGGGAGACGCCATGTCTGTGTTTGTGGAATCCAATCCGCTCATCGAAGTGCGTTCAGGATATGAAGAATCTTTTAGCGCAAGAATTCCGAAAAAAGTTCAGTACGGTTATGTTCAAAATTCCCATTCTGAAGCGATCGAAGCGCTCACGATTGCGTATCGTAGTCTTTATGATGTTTTAGAAGAACAAATAGAAGCTCCTTTGTTCCCGACGCCAATGTCTCAAGCGATTTCTCGCCATGTTATTGAAAATCTCGATGAGGGCGGATATTATGAAGGAGATACCGAAGCATTTTGTGCGCAAGAAGGGATTAGCGTTGCGCAGTTTGAACAGATACGGGGGCGTTTTCGTCATGTCGATCCCGTAGGTATTGGTGCGCGTGATCTCAAAGAATCCTTTTTATTCCAGTTGGATCATGCGACCATCAGCGATGAAGCGTATCCTCTTGCTATCGAGATGATCGAGCATCTTGATGAATTGAACCATTTTCATAAAGAGCCTAGATTCGCTGAGGTGATGCATGTGGTTGGGAGTTTTAAAAACCCGCCAGGGATTGACTACATGGAGGAATCAGCGCAAGTGATTCCTGATTTGATGATTTATAACGACCCCCAAACGGGGATTGAAGTCTCTCTCAATGAGCGCTATTATCCTACGATCTCCATTGACTCAGAATATGGAGTCGATCATGCGTTTGTCCGTGACAAGATCAAAGAGGCCAAAAGTTTGATCGATGCGCTGGAGATGCGCAAAGCAACCTTGTATAAAGTGGGGCTAATGATTGTCGAGTATCAATATGATTTTTTCACAGGGGGTGCAATCAAGCCGTTGACGCTCAAAACATTGGCAGACGAATTTGGTCATAATCCCTCTACGATTTCGCGTGCGATTGCGAACAAATACATCGCGTGTGATCGCGGAACGCTACCGATGAAAGACTTTTTTACGACGGCAATTGATGAAGATGTTTCCAATGCCGCCATCAAAGAGTACGTAGGTGAACTGGTCAAAGCCGAATTCCATACGAAACCGCTCAGTGACATGAAGCTCTTAGAGATGATACAAAATAAATTCAAAATTACCATGGTGCGCCGTACCATTGCCAAATACCGTGCACAGCTTAATATCGCAGGTTCCTCGGAGCGGAAAAAACTCTATCAGCTAGGTCGATGAAAACCCTAAAAACAGCAGGGCCCGGGTTTCCCAATATAGTATCCTTGCGCAAAAGGAATGCCTAAGGCGGTGATTTGTTGTAAGATTTCAGCTGCCTCCACATTTTCAGCAATTGCTTTTGCTCCGATGGCGTCCGCGAAAGAGGCAATGGTTTGGATAATTTTGGTGTGTCGCGGGCTGTGCAAAATTTTGTTAATCAAAGCACCGTCAATTTTGAGATAATCAATCTCTAAATGCGTTATTTTGTCGAAATTGGAGTAACTTCTGCCGAAATTATCAATGGCAATTTTAGCCCCGAGATGCTTGATATGTTGTATGAACAACGACATCTGGGCATAATGCTCATAAATATCCTGTTCAGAGAGCTCAAAAATGATTTGACCGGCAGTATGGGTGCTGACTAGCATCTCTTCAATAAAATGGACGGTAGTGTGATCAATAGTGTCCAAGGAACACAGATGAACGGTAAAACTTTCGTCACGTCCTTTAAATGTTTCGCAGGCTTGACGGATAATTTCTTGCGTGATTTGAGGGTATAAACGCGTCTTTTGAGCAATCTCTAAAAAGTCATGCGGGGGGATGACGGTCGTATCAGCATCAATCAAGCGAACCAATGTTTCGTATTTTTCTATATTTCCGGTGAGCGTCGAAATGATAGGCTGATAATAACAGATAAGACGCCCGGCGTGAAAAGCTTCCCTTATATTTTTGGCGGTTTTGATATTATGACTTTGCTTGGATCCTTCCTCGCTGTGTGCTTCATACACCACAAAAGTTTGTCCTGTTTCAATGGCCAGCTGGAGCGCTGCATCAGCGTGAGCCAAACCAAATTTTTCTCCTGCATCAACCCCCATGCGTGCCAGTAATGACACGCTTTCTTTGTCGGCGATGAATGAATGTCTGCTCAGCTCTTCGATGGTGGCATCGCAATAGGCAACGAGCTCTTGAAGAGGATAATCCTGTTCAAGAAGCAGCGCAAATTCATGATTGCCTAAACGGTAGGCATTGTAATTCAGTCGCGTAAGCCAAAGGGCAAATTGCTGTAAAAGAGAGTCTCCAATACTGTTGCCGAAGAACTGCGTCAACTCTTTAAAATTATGAAGCTTAACAATGACGAGAGCATTGTAATGATAACGATCCATATCAAAAAGAAGACGATGACGATTGGGCAGATGCGTTAACGGATCGATAAACCCTTCTTCGATGAGTTCCTTGGTCTTTTCTTCTACTTTCTCTTCTAAAAGAGTGGTTGTTTCATAGAGCTTTTCACTTTGCATGTCCACCTTATCGGATAAATACGCAACCTGTCGGGAGAGAATATTGCGATACAGGAACATAAAAGGAAGTGCTCCCATAAAGATCAGCAACGACTTCGCAATGGTTTCAAATACAGCACTGTCAGACTCTTTGTAATCATGAAAACCTATGGCAATCACCGTTGCACAAAATATGAACAAGGCCACAAAAAACTTCTTCGTATCGACTTTCATACTAAACCCCCGCAATTGTCTTATTGCTAGTATACCATGTTCATATAGCCAGTCATTATAATAGTATGGTACAATCACGACAACAATCAGGTGGTTTTGCAAGAATGAAGAAAATTTTAATCGTTGTCGATGGCGTCATAGGGCGTCATTTTATCGAGCGTGTCATTGATACGCAAGCGAGTGGAAATATCTATTATGTCGTACAAGCTAGGGATGTCGTCCCTTTTGACGGTTACAATTTGGCGCGTTTTAAATTTTTTAGTTTTGATCCTACGAGTTATTACAAAATTGCCAATGTCTTAAAAATGGATTTCTCTCAAGCCGTCCTAGCGATGGAAAATCCCATTGATTTAGAACATACCATCAAAAATATTCGCCTTTATAAACCCAATATTCGCATTATCGCACTGGATTTATGGAATGCCAAGAGCCCTGATGATGGGATAGAATGGGTCAATATGCAGCAGCTTATCGGCCTTAATTTAATCCAGTATCTCCCTAATATTCCCGTATTGGCTCAAAATATCGGACTGCGTAATGGGGAGATAATGGAGGTTCTGGTTCCGTTTGGAAGCTCTTTCGCTTACCGTCATATTGGTGCTATCGAGCAAAATAACTGGAAAATAGCCGCCATTTATCGCAATCGCCAGTTGATCCTTCCAAGCGATCAAAAGATGATTCAACCCAATGATTCGCTAGTATTGGTAGGGGAACCCAGTGTTCTTAAGTCGGTATATCGTGCCATCAAGCGTGAGTTGGGCCAGTTTCCGGCTCCCTTTGGAAGCAAACTCTATGTCTATATCGATATGGCCATCGAAAAACCAAAAATCATACATGAGCTTGTGCGTCGCAGTGTCTATATCCACAAAAAGCTCAATAAGCCTTTGCTCATAAAAATAGTGAATCCCGGAAACATTGAAAGTCTGAGACACATAAAGTCGTACGTTGATGCGGGCGTTGAATTGGATATTGTTTACGATGCGGTTGTTGATAATGAGCAAAGGCTTATTGAGCTTTTTGTGGATATAGACACTGCGACGCACAAG
>JAUPLR010000071.1 GCA_030836825.1 Campylobacterota bacterium | reverse complement strand
TTTTTATCGAAAATACCTTCGGGATTAAATTTCCGACGAAACAAGAAACGGAAGAAATTGAGATCAGCTCGCGTTATTGGGAAGAAAATGACAAGATTGAAATTAACAGCTACTTTTTGATCAGCTCAAACCAGAACTCTTTCAATGAAACGGTCTCTTTTATCCTTTATCGAGAGCTTCTAATTTCGATTCGTTATGCGACTTTGTATACGTTTGAAGAATTTAATCGTAAAGTTTACGCAACGCCCCAGCAATTTGACAGCGGTTATGATGTTTTTTGTAATCTATTGGATATTCGTATTGATGCGGATGCGGACATTATTGAAAAACTTTCACGAGATATCGCGAGAATTCGTAAGCACGTCTTTACCGATTATAAAAATGATGACGAAGAGATCTTGGAAAAAATTTCCTCTTTTGAAGATTTAAATATGCAAATCCGAGAAAGTCTGACAGATAAACAGCGTATTTTGAGCTCATTCTTAAAATCCGATAAATACAAACCCTCATTGAAAAATGACGTCACAATCATGCTCAAGGATATTAAGTCGCTTGTGGATTACACCGATTTCAATTTTCAACGACTTGACTATTTACAAAATGTTTTTGTTGGTCTTTTGAGCATTCAGCAAAATAAAGTCATTAAAATTTTTACAATTGTGAATGTTATTTTCTTGCCGCCAACGTTGATCGCCAGTATTTATGGGATGAATTTTCAGATTATGCCGGAGCTGAATTGGGAGTATGGCTATGGAGTGTCCGTCATTTTGATGATTTGTTCTTCTATTTTGCCAATTTATATTTTCAAACGAAAAGGGCTGATTTAAAGATCAGAGAATGAACAGTGCTATGTTTTTTATCAGCTATGCCACCATTGTGGCGTATTTTTAAATCGTGATTATTTTATTCGCCCCAAGTGAAGGAAAACGACTAGGAGGAGACTCTCCCCGTTTAAGCAGTGCCTCGCTCCTCTTTCCCGCGCTTTATGAAAAACGTTTTGAAGTCATCTTGGCATACGAAAAAGTGGTGCAAGAGGGCGATTACGAACATTTGAAAGAACTTTTTGGCATCAAAGACGAAAAAGAGTTTGAGCGGTATAAAACTCCATTTGATCACGCACCGACTATGAAAGCGATAGAGCGTTATGACGGTGTGGCCTATGACTACCTTGCGTATATCAATTTAGAGGCGTCACAACAAGCTTATATAGATCATAACGTCATACTCTTCTCAAATCTTTTTGGTCCAATAGGTGCAGGCGACTTTATCCCTGATTATAAACTCAAGCAAGGTTCCGCGATAGGTTCAATGGCACCGGAAAAGTTTTACAAAAAATATTTTACAGATTCGTTGGATGAATGGATTGGTGATCAAGAAGTGCTGGACTTACGTGCAGGATTCTATGATAAATTTTATACGTCAAAAAATGTTCCAATGACACTAAAGTTTCTCAAAGAAGGCAAAGTAGTCAGTCACTGGGCAAAAGCCTATCGAGGCTTAGTATTACGAGCTGTTGCAAAAAATAACATCCAATCGCTAGAGGATTTTGCGCGCCTTAAGATTGATGGACTTACCTTTTGTGAGGCCGTTAAAACCGATAAAAAAAATGAGATTATCTACACAATCGAATGAATTGCAAATAGCTATTGACTTTTAAACTAAATGTATGTATAATTTCAGCTCCATTTCGCCAATGCCGGCATAGCTCAGTTGGCTAGAGCAGCTGATTTGTAATCAGCAGGCCCGGGGTTCAAGTCCTCGTGCCGGCACCATTGAACGAAATCGGAATATTATCAGTGTTAGACCAGATTAGGCCGTGGTGAGATACTCAAGTGGCCAACGAGGGCAGACTGTAAATCTGCTGATTTTTATCTTCGAAGGTTCGAATCCTTCTCTCACCACCATCTGCGGGAATAGCTCAGTTGGCTAGAGCGTCAGCCTTCCAAGCTGAATGTCGCGAGTTCGAGTCTCGTTTCCCGCTCCACTGGGAGCTGAAGTACAATTCATAAAATTACTTCATAATTACCTAAAACCGTAAAATAGTTTTTAAGCTTCCAAATACAAAATATACCATTGTTTATGCTCACGTGGCTCAGGGGTAGAGCACTTCCTTGTTAAGGAAGAGGTCGGCGGTTCGAATCCGCTCGTGAGCTCCAGCAATAATTTGTAATTTTTTGAAAGCTTGAAAGCTATTTCAGCTGTTTTTTGGTATAATTCCAAATTCATTTTAAATTTCAGTCGGAGGACACTATGGCAAAAGAAAAGTTTACGCGTACTAAACCACACTGTAACATCGGTACTATCGGTCACGTTGACCACGGTAAAACTACGTTGACAGCAGCAATTACCGCTGTTTTGGCAACTAAAACGGGCGCCAAATTTATGGACTACGATCAAATCGACAACGCTCCAGAAGAGCGCGAGCGCGGGATTACGATCGCTACTTCACACGTTGAGTACGAAACAGAAAATCGTCACTATGCACACGTTGACTGTCCTGGACACGCCGACTATGTTAAGAACATGATTACGGGTGCTGCACAAATGGACGGCGCGATTCTTGTTGTTTCTGCAGCGGATGGCCCAATGCCACAAACGCGTGAGCATATCTTGCTTTCACGTCAAGTTGGTGTTCCATATATCGTTGTTTTCATGAATAAAGAAGACTTGGTTGATGATGAAGAGCTTCTTGAGCTCGTTGAGATGGAAATTCGTGAACTTCTTGATATGTACGATTTCCCAGGTGACGATACTCCAATCGTAGCGGGTTCTGCATACCAAGCGCTTGAAGAAGCGAAAAAAGGTATTATCGGTGACTGGGCTGCTAAAATCGTTAAATTGATGGATGAAGTAGACCGTTATATCCCTCAGCCAATTCGTGAAATGGACAAAGATTTCTTGATGCCAGTAGAGGACGTTTTCTCAATCTCTGGTCGTGGAACCGTTGTTACGGGTCGTATCGAGCGTGGTACTATCAAAATCGGCGAAACGATTGAAATCGTTGGTATCCGTGATACACAAACAACTACCGTAACCGGCGTTGAAATGTTCCGTAAAGAAATGGAAATGGGTGAAGCAGGCGATAACTGCGGAATCTTGCTTCGTGGTACTAAGAAAGAAGATGTTGAGCGTGGTCAAGTTCTTTGTAAGCCTAAATCAATCAATCCTCACACAAAATTTGAGGCTGAGATTTACGTATTAAGCAAAGAAGAGGGTGGACGTCATACTCCGTTCTTTAACGGTTACCGTCCACAATTTTATGTTCGTACAACGGATTGTACAGGTGCTATCACCTTGCAAGAAGGTACTGAAATGGTTATGCCAGGCGATAACGTTAAAATTTTCGCTGAGTTGATTCACCCGATCGCAATGGAAGAGGGAACTCGTTTCGCTATCCGTGAGGGTGGACGTACTGTCGGTGCAGGTGTTGTTTCTAAAATCCTTGCATAATTTTACCCGACCCTAGGGTCGGAACATAAGGTCTAATATGCGCGAAAATATCCATTTGGCTTGTGAAAAGTGCACACGTCGTAACTATCACATTACTAAGAATAAAAAAACTCATACTGAGAAATTCTCAGCAAACAAGTTCTGTAAGTTCTGCCGTGAGCATACGGTTCACAAAGAAGCAAAGCTTTAAGTTGTCCCCTTTGGGGATTTTATAGGTCAGTAGCTCCAATGGTAGAGCGCCGGATTCCAAATCCGATGGTTGCGGGTTCGAATCCCCCCTGGCCTGCCACAAGCATTTTAAACCAATGATGCTTTCGGGCTTTATTCGTTGGAAATGTCCTAAGGAATATGGTATGAAAAACAGTACAAACGATTATCTAAGGTTTGCAAAGCTTGAGCTGGCAAAAGTTATTTTTCCAACAAAGCCGCAAGTAAAGCAGGCGTTCATTGCTGTTTTGGTAGTTGTAACTTTCGTAGTTTTATTTTTGGCATTGGTCGACTTTGTTATGTCGTCATTGCTATCGGCAATTTTGGGTTAAGGGAAAAATATGGCACATCTTTGGTACTCAATTCAAACCTATGCGGGCAGTGAACGTAGCGTAAAAGCGGCTATTGAAAACATTATTGCTGAAAATCGTCTGGAAGAGGCAATAACGGAAGTTATCGTACCTACGGAAGATGTTATCGAAGTCAAAAATGGCAAGAAAAAAATCACTGAGCGTTCTCTTTATTCAGGGTATGTATTTGCAAATATGGAACTTAGTGTTGATTTGCAACACAAAATACAGTCTCTCCCAAGAGTTGCAGGCTTCATTGGCGAGGGTAGTAAGCCCACGCCGCTAAGCGATAATGATATCGCGGTTATCTTGGATCGTATCGCTAATCGTGCGGCACCTAAGCCAAAGGTTTATTTTGATAATGGTGAAATGGTTCGTATCATAGATGGTCCATTTGCAAATTTTACAGGTACTGTTGACGAATACGATCTTGAACACGGTACGTTGAAGCTCAACGTCTCTATCTTCGGTCGTAGCACGCCGGTTGATATTTCGTATACGCAAGTCGAAAAAATAATTTAATCTCAAAAAAAGGAAGCACAAATGGCAAAGAAAATCACAGGTTACATTAAGTTGCAAGTTCAAGCTGGCGCGGCTAATCCGGCTCCACCGGTTGGTCCTGCCCTTGGTCAACGTGGTGTTAACATCATGGAATTTTGTAAAGCGTTCAACGAGCGTACAAAAGATAAAGCAGGATTCAAACTCCCTGTAGTTATTACTGTATACGCAGATAAAACGTTTTCATTTATCACAAAACAGCCCCCGGCATCTGCTCTTATCATGAAAGCAGCTGGCCTTAAAAAAGGGACTGATAATCCGATGAAAAACAAAGTGGGTAAAATCACTAAAGCGCAATTGCTGGAAATCGTTAAGCAAAAGATACAAGACATGAACACAGATAACGTTGATGCTGCTATTGCAACAATTACAGGTTCTGCACGTTCAATGGGTGTTGACATCGTCGACTAAAGATCTACCTCTTCGACCGCAAAGAGACTAAATTATGCGGCAGATTCTATTTATGGAGAATTATTATGGCAGGAAAACGCTACAAATTATTAAGTGAAAAAGTTGACTTGGCAAAAAGTTACAGTATCGCAGATGCCTCTGTTTTTTTAGAGGAATTGAAATCGGCAAAATTTGACGAAACTGTTGAAATTGCCCTTAACCTAAATGTTGATCCTCGTCACGCTGACCAGATGATCCGTGGCGCGGTTGTGCTTCCTCACGGTACGGGTAAAGTGGTTCGCGTTGCAGTATTTGCAAAAGGTGCTAAAGCGGATGAAGCGAAAGCAGCCGGTGCTGACATTGTTGGTGCTGAAGACCTAGTGGATCAAATCAAATCAGGGAATATCAACTTCGATATCGTTGTTGCTGCGCCTGACTGTATGGGTCTTGTTGGTCAAGTGGGTCGTATTCTTGGACCAAAAGGTATAATGCCTAACCCTAAGACAGGTACCGTTACAGCAGATATTGCTAAGGCTGTTTCTAATGTTAAGGGCGGGCAAGTAAATTTCCGTGTTGACAAAAAAGGGAACATTCACGCCGGTGTGGGTAAGATAAGCTTTGCTGCAAAAAATATTGAAGAAAATATCAGAGCGTTCGTTGGCGCTATAAACCGTGCAAAACCTTCAACCGCAAAAGGTCGCTATATTAAAAATGCAGCACTTTCATTAACCATGAGTCCGGCTATTAAATTTGATATTCAAGAACTTTTAGACATTCGTTAATCATTAAACTATTTATTTTATGGACTTAAGACAGTAGGGGGCGAAAGCCTTAATCAGAGTATTCTGCCCCGCTTGAAGTTGTGTCTGGAAAGGAGAAACTATGAACAAAACACAAAAATCAGAAATCGTTAATGCTCTTACGTCAGAGTTTAAATCTGCTGCTGCTGTTGTTATGTGTGATTACCGTGGACTTACTGTTTCAGAACTTGAATCATTACGTAATATTGCACGCGCTAAAGAGACAAAAGTGCAAGTTATCAAAAATACACTTGCTTCAATTGCTTTAGCAAATGCAGATATGACGGGTATCGCTATTTCTGACACCAACATTTTTGTTTGGGGAGCTGATTCAATCGCAGCATCTAAAACAGTGGTTGAGTTTGCAAAAGCAAAAGATAAATTTGTGATTCGTACGGCTTACATTGACGGTCAAGTCGCTGATGAAGCTAAGGTACGTACATTTGCAACCCTGCCAGGTCGCGAAGAATTGCTCGGTATGTTGGCATCTGTTTGGATGGGCCCAGTACGCAATTTCACAATTGGTCTCGATGCGCTTAAGCGTAAAAAAGAAGAAGCGGCTTAATCACTGCTTTGCGTTAACGCCGAAGTTAATTTCGGCATAAAAAAATAAAAAAATCTAGGAGAATACAATGGCTGTTACAAAACAAGACGTTCTTGAGTTTATCTCAAACCTATCTGTACTTGAGCTTTCTGAGCTTGTGAAAGAATTCGAAGAAAAATTCGGAGTATCTGCTCAACCCGTAGCGGTTGCTGGCGGCGCTGTAGTTGTCGAAGCTGCAGAAGAAAAAACTGAGTTCGATGTTATTCTTAAAGACGCTGGTGAAAAGAAAATCAACGTTATTAAAGTAGTACGTGCGCTTACTGGTCTTGGTCTTAAAGAGGCAAAAGATGCGGTTGATGGTGCTCCAACAACACTCAAAGAGGGAATCAACAAAGAAGACGCTGAAGCCGCTAAAAAAGAGCTTGAAGAAGCTGGCGCTACAGTAGAAGTAAAATAATCATTTTATGACTGGAGGGTTTTCCCTCCGTTGAATTCTAGGGCACTTTTCCGAGCTGATTTTTTCACTTTGGGAAAGTGCCCATACGTCGTTATACGGTTGAGGTCACTCAGCTAGATAGACATTGCATTTATCCATCCCTTTGGGATTACAAACTTGATTGAGGTAGCCTATGTTAAACACTCTTCACTCTGGAAATCGCTTACGCGTTGATTTCGCGAAAACTCCCCAACAAATTGAAGTACCGAATTTATTACAACTTCAACAAAGTTCATACGATTCATTTTTGATGATTGATCAAAAAGATCGTTCAAAAAGTGGTATTGAACGGGTTTTCCAATCTGCATTTCCTATTCACGATTCTCAAAATCGTCTTTCTCTTGAGTACCTTGGTTCTGAGGTTGGTCGTCCCAAATACACCGTCCGTGAATCTATGGAACGTGGCTTAACCTATTCGGTTTCCCTTCGTATTAAAACACGTCTTGTTATATGGGACCGTGATGAAAATACAAAAGAAAAACTAGCCGTCAAGGACATAAAAGAGCAAACGATCTTTATTCGTGACATTCCTTTAATGACAGAGCGAACCTCTTTCGTTATTAATGGTGTTGAGCGTGTCGTTGTTAATCAATTACACCGTAGTCCAGGGGTTATTTTCAAAGAAGAAGAGTCTTCAACAGCCGGAAGCAAAATGATCTTTACGGGACAGATTATTCCTGACCGCGGCTCATGGCTTTATTTTGAGTACGATCCAAAAGATATTCTTTACATGCGTATCAATAAGCGTCGAAAAGTGCCTGTTACTATCATGTTCCGCGCCCTTGGGTACAGCAAACAAGATATTTTGAAAATGTTCTATCCATTGCAAAAAATACGCCTTGAAAACAATAAATACCTTTTGGATTTTGTTCCAGAGCATTTTGAGGGACGTCTTGCGTATGATTTAATTGATGTAGATGGCAAATTGTTGGTTGCTGCGGGTAAACGACTTTCTGCTAAAAAAGCAGAAAAAATGATTGCTGAGGGGGTTACTGCAATCCAGTACCCCATCGAAATTATGATTGAGCGACATCTTGCAGAGCCGATTATCGATGCGTCAACGGGCGAAGTTATGTTTGATACCATGACTCAGCTTGATGAGACAAAATTGAAAAAAATGGCAGAAGCGGGTGTTGTGCAGTTTGTGGTTGCGAATGACTTGGCAGAAGGGCATGACAGCTCTATCATCAATGCGTTTATGGCGGATGCTGATTCCCTTAAATTATTGAAACAAACGGAAGACATTGAAGATGAAAACGCCCTTGCTGCGATTCGTATTTACAAAGTAATGCGCCCAGGTGAACCGGTTACAAAAGAGGCAGCGCGTATTTTCGTCAATCAGCTTTTCTTTGATCCGGAGCGTTATGATTTAACGCGCGTCGGTCGTATGAAAATGAATCATAAATTGGGGTTGAATATTCCTGAGTATGTGACGGTTTTGACGAACGAAGATATCATCAATACGGTTAAGTACGTTATTAAAGTTAAAAATGGACAAGGTCGTATTGATGACCGTGATCACCTTGGTAATCGTCGTATCCGTTCAATCGGTGAGCTTTTGGGTAACGAATTGCACAATGGTTTGATTAAGATGCAAAAAGCGATCAAAGATAAGCTTTCAACCATGAGCGGTCAGACCACTGAGTTGATGCCCCATGATTTGATTAACTCTAAAATGATTACGTCTACGATCATGGAGTTTTTCAGTGGCGGGCAGCTATCTCAATTTATGGACCAGACAAATCCGTTATCGGAAGTCACCCATAAGCGTCGTCTTTCAGCACTTGGTGAGGGCGGTCTTGTTAAAGAACGTGCCGGATTTGAAGTGCGTGACGTTCACCCGACTCACTATGGACGTATTTGTCCTATTGAAACACCGGAGGGTCAGAATATTGGTTTGATCAATACGTTGGCAACCTATTCAAAAGTAAATGAGCACGGCTTTATTGAAGCACCGTATAACATCGTTACCGATGGTATTGTTACGAAAGAAGTTGTTTATTTAACAGCGACACAAGAAGAAGGCAAAGTAATTGCTGCAGCCTCTACGCGTCTTGACGATAAGGGTAACTTCTTGGACGACTTGGTTGAGATTCGTAAAGATGGCGAAATTCAATTGGTATCACCGAAGAATTGTGAATTACGTGATCTTACTCCACACATGGTTGTCGGTGTTGCAGCGAGCTTGATTCCCTTCTTGGAGCATGATGATGCGAACCGTGCCCTCATGGGGTCAAACATGCAGCGTCAAGCGGTTCCATTGTTGAAGCCGGAAGCTCCTATGGTAGGAACGGGTGTTGAGAAACTCGTTGCCCGTGATTCATGGGAATGTGTCAAGGTTGAGCGCAGCGGTGTGGTTGAAAAAGTAGATGCGAAACACATCTACGTAATGGGCGAAGATGAGGACGGAACATTTATCGATTATTATCCGTTGGAGAAAAATATTCGTACGAACCAAAATACAACATTCTTGCAAAAGCCGATTGTTAAATCGGGGCAAAATGTTGTTAAAGGGCAAATCATTGCAGATGGTCCAAATATGGATCAAGGCGAACTTGCTTTGGGCATCAATGCGCTTGTAGCGTTTATGCCTTGGAACGGATACAACTTCGAAGATGCTATCGTTATGTCTGAGCGGATGATTCGTGAAGACGCGTTTACGTCGGTACATATTTATGAGAAAGAGGCGGAAGCGCGTGAATTAAAGCACGGCGTTGAAGAGATTACGCGGGATATTCCAAACGTTCGTGATGATGAGTTGGCGCATCTTGATGAGAGCGGTATTGTTAAAATCGGTACGTACGTCAAAGGTGGTATGATTCTGGTTGGTAAAGTATCACCAAAAGGTGAAGTGAAACCTACTCCGGAAGAGCGTCTTTTGCGGGCAATTTTCGGCGAAAAAGCGGGTCACGTTGTCAATAAATCTCTCTACTGTACGCCAAGCATGGAGGGGGTTGTTGTTGATGTTAAAGTATTCACGAAAAAAGGATACGATAAAGATCCACGTACGCTAGAACTTGAAAAAGCAGAACGCGATGAATTAGAGCGCGAGCACTATGATCGTCTTTTGATGATTGACAAAGAAGAGATGCTACGTATCGCTTCATTGTTGACCAAGCACCCATTGCAAAGCGCGGTAAGCGTGAATGGAAATAACTACAAAGAGGGCGATCATGTCAATGCGGATGACCTCAAAGAGGTCAACCGATTTGCGATGAATACCATTGTTAAAGCATTCGCGGATGATATTCAAGAGAAGTACAACCAAACCAAGAACCACTTCCAAAAAGAGAAGAAGAAATTCCGTGACGAACACGAAGAGAAACTCTCTATCTTGGAAAAAGACGACATCTTGCCAAACGGTGTTGTTAAATTTGTAAAAGTTTATATTGCGACGAAGCGTAAGCTCAAAGTCGGTGATAAAATGGCGGGTCGTCACGGGAACAAAGGTATCGTATCGATCATTGTTCCGCAAGTTGACATGCCGTACATGGCAAACGGCCGTACGGTTGATGTGTGTTTGAATCCACTGGGGGTTCCATCGCGTATGAACATCGGTCAAATTCTTGAAATGCACCTTGGTATGGCTGGGCGTGAGCTTGGTTTCCAAATCCAAGATATTTTTGAGAGCAAGCAAAAAGAATTTATCGGTGAATTACGTACTAAAATGGCCACAATTGCGGATGTCGCAGGACTGATGGATGCTGCCAATACGATCAGCGCAATGGACGATAAAACACTTCTAGGGTTTGCGCAGGATTGGAGCAAGGGTGTTAAATTTGCGACACCTATTTTTGAGGGTGTTACTCCGGCTGAGTTTGGACGTTTGTTTGAATTGGCCAAATTGGATACCGACGGTAAGATGGAATTGTACGACGGTAAAAGCGGAGACAAGCTCAAAGAGCGTGTCAACGTAGGTTACATGTATATTCTAAAGCTTCACCACTTGGTTGATGAAAAAGTGCATGCCCGTTCAACTGGGCCATACTCTTTGGTCACACAACAGCCCGTTGGCGGTAAAGCACTCTTCGGTGGACAGCGTTTTGGAGAGATGGAAGTTTGGGCATTGGAAGCATACGGTGCTTCAGCGGTTCTCAAAGAGATGTTAACCATCAAATCCGATGACGTTGACGGACGTGTACGTGCTTATAAAGCGATTACAAAAGGGGAAAGCGTTCCGGCATCAGGTATCCCTGAGACGTTGTTCGTGTTGACCAAAGAGCTTCAAGCATTAGCGCTTGACATTGAGATTTTTGACGAGGTAGATGACAATGAGTAAACTAGTACCAATTGCAGTAACTGAAGACAATCGTCCAACAGATATTAAACAAATCCAATTTCGCCTTGCCTCTCCGGAGAAAATTCTCTCATGGAGCCATGGTGAAGTCAAAAAACCGGAAACGATCAATTACCGTACGCTCAAGCCTGAGCGTGACGGATTGTTCTGTGCGAAAATTTTCGGACCGGTTCGTGATTACGAATGTTTGTGCGGAAAATACAAAAAAATGCGTTACAAGGGTGTTGTGTGCGAAAAATGTGGGGTAGAAGTCACTTCCTCTAAAGTTCGTCGTAACCGTATGGGACACATTGATTTGGTAACTCCGGTTGCCCATATTTGGTACGTTAGTTCACTTCCAAGTCGTATCGGTACGCTTCTTGGCGTAAAGATGAAAGACCTTGAGCGCGTATTGTATTATGAAGCCTACATCGTTAAAAGCGGTGGGGAAGCGCACTATGACGGCGCGCAAACATCACCGGTGCTTAAATACGATGTCTTGAATGAAGAGCAGTACCGTACCTTGGTGCAGCGTTATGGAGATAGCGGTTTTGTGGCAGAAATGGGTGGTCAAGCGGCTCGTGATCTTTTGGATGAATTGGATCTCGTGGATCTTTTTTCAGCGCTCAAAGAAGAAGTTCAAAAAACAAATTCAGAAGCAAAACGTAAAACAATCATTAAGCGTCTTAAAGTTATCGAATCCTTTTTAAATTCAGGTAATAATCCTGCATGGATGATGCTTACGGCACTTCCAGTATTGCCTCCCGAGCTTCGCCCTTTGGTAAGCCTTGATGGAGGAAAATTTGCAGTATCGGATGTTAATGATCTCTATCGTCGTGTTATCAATCGAAATCAACGCTTAAAGCGTTTGATCGAGCTTGAAGCACCGGAGATTATTGTACGTAATGAAAAGCGTATGTTGCAAGAAGCGGTTGATGCACTGTTTGACAATGGTCGTCGTGCAAATGCGGTTAAAGGGGCTAATAAACGTCCTTTAAAATCTCTTTCAGAGATTATCAAAGGCAAGCAAGGACGTTTCCGTCAAAACCTTCTTGGTAAGCGTGTTGACTTCTCGGGTCGTTCTGTTATCGTTGTAGGTCCAAGTCTTCGTATGGATCAGTGTGGTCTTCCAAAGCTTATGGCATTGGAACTTTTCAAACCACATTTGATTGCAAAACTTGAAGATAAAGGGTACGCAACCACCGTAAAAGCGGCGAAGAAAATGATCGATGAGAAAACCAATGAAGTTTGGGAGTGTTTAGCCGAAATCGTTGATGGTTATCCGATCATGCTTAACCGTGCACCGACTCTTCACAAGCTTTCAATTCAAGCATTTCATCCGAAACTGATTGATGGTAAAGCGATCCAATTGCATCCTCTCGTTTGTGCTGCGTTTAATGCGGACTTTGACGGTGACCAAATGGCGGTTCACGTACCATTGGGTGCGGAAGCAGTTGCCGAGTGTAAAGTCTTGATGCTCTCTTCAATGAACATTTTGCTTCCTGCATCAGGTAAGGCGATTGCCACTCCATCGCAAGATATGGTTTTGGGTCTCTATTATCTAACCTTGGGTAAGAATGAGGTTAGAGGATCGAATAAACTCTTCAGCAGTGTTGATGAGATCATGATTGCTATAGAGCATGACGCCCTTGATTTGCATGCAAAAATTCGTACCCGTGTTGATGGTCGTATGATTCATACTACGGCGGGACGTATGATTTTAAAAGACATCTTGCCTGATTTCGTTCCTGTTGAATTGTGGAACGTTATGATGAAAAAGAAAAATATTTCCATTCTTGTTGACTATGTTAATAAGCATGGCGGTATCAGTATTACGGCTGAATTCTTGGATAACTTGAAGGATCTTGGGTTCAAGTACGCAACCAAATCGGGTGTTTCTATTTCCATTGCGGATATCATTATTCCTAAAGAGAAAGAGGCGCTTATCGTAGCTTCCAAAAGCCGTGTTAAAGAGATTCAGAAGCAATTTGAAGCGGGTCTTCTAACAGAACAAGAGCGTTACAATAAAATCATCGACGTTTGGACCGACACGAATAACACGGTTGCAAGCGGAATGATGGAATTGATCCAAGCAGATAAAGAGGGATTCAACTCCATCTTTATGATGGCGGACTCTGGTGCGCGCGGTTCTGCGGCACAGATTCGTCAGCTTGCCGGTATGCGCGGTCTTATGGCAAAACCGGATGGTTCCATTATTGAAACGCCGATTATTTCAAACTTTAAAGAAGGTTTGAACGTTCTTGAGTACTTTATTTCAACGCACGGTGCACGTAAAGGTCTTGCGGATACGGCATTGAAAACAGCGAATGCGGGTTATTTGACACGTAAGCTCGTTGACGTTGCCCAAAATGTTAAGATCGTTGAACACGACTGTGGTACGCACGAAGGTATTGAATTAACGGATATCTCTGTGGGTAACGAATTGATCGAACCGTTAGAAGATCGTATTTATGGTCGTGTTCTAGCAGAAGATGCTATTGATCCTATTACCAATGAAATCCTCTACTCTGAGGGTACCTTGATTGATGAGATTATGGCGCATAAGATTGTTGAAGCGGGTATTAAAGCGGCGCATATCCGCACTCCGACAACGTGTAAATCGGTTGATGGCGTTTGTGCATTATGCTATGGCCTTAACTTGGGTACCGGTGAAATTGTTAGACGCGGGGAAGCGGTGGGTATTATCGCTGCTCAGTCCATTGGTGAACCGGGTACACAGCTGACTCTTCGTACCTTCCACGTTGGGGGAACGGCATCTAGTACACGTGAAGAGCGTCAAGTTCTTGCTGTTAAAGAAGGTTTTATCCGTTATTACAACATGAAAACATACCTTTCGAAAGAGGGTAAGCAAGTTGTTGCAAACCGTCGTAACGCTGCGATTCTTTTGGTTGAACCAAAAATAAAAGCACCATTTGCCGGTACGGTTGAGATTCAAACGATCCATGATGAAATCATCGTAAGCGTTAAGGGCGAGTCTCAAACACAGCGGTATACATTGCGTAAAAATGAAGTGGCTAAGCCAAATGAATTGGCAGGTGTAAGCGGTAAAATCGAAGGTAAATTCTATCTTCCATACGAAAATGGTTCCGTTGTAAAAGTTGATGAGTCGATTGTTGAAACCATCAAAGACGGCTGGAATGTTCCAAATCGTATCCCATATGCATCTGAAATTTTAGTAAAAGACGGTGCGCCGGTTACGCAGAAGATTTTTGCAAAGGAGAAAGGTACTGTTAAATATTACCTTCTTAAGGGGGACTATTTAGAGCGCCACCATGAAATTGCAAAAGGGTATAACGTCGAAGAAAAAGGTCTTTTTGCCGTTGTTGCTGACAGCGAAGACCGTGAAGCGATTCGTCACTACATCGCACGCGGTTCTGTTATTGAAATCAATGATGATGAAATAGTAAAAGCAGATACCCTTATTGCTAAACCGCTTAGAGAAGAGTCGGTTGTTATTGCTGAGTGGGATCCGTATTCGAATCCTATTATCTCTGAAACAAACGGTGTGATTACTTTTGAAGATATTATCCCAGGTGTAACGGCATCTGAGCAATTTGATGAGTTGACGGGTAAAACACGTTTGATGATTAACGAGTATGTTGCCCCTGAGTTTAAGCCTGCGATTGTTCTCGCAGCGGTCGATGGCACCATTATCCGTTATTTGGTTGAGCCAAAAACGGCAATTTTTGCACAAGACAGAGCGGAAGTAAAAGTGGCGGATATCTTGGCAAGAACCCCAAAGGCACTTCAAAAGTCTCGCGATATTACTGGGGGTCTTCCTCGTGTATCCGAGCTGTTTGAAGCGCGTAAGCCCAAAGAGATCGCATTGATCGCGGAACTTGATGGTGTGGTGAGTTTCGGTAAACCGCTTCGTGGTAAAGAACGTATCTTGATCACAAGTGAAAACGGAATGGTCAAAGAGTACTTTGTCGATAAAAACCTTGCTGCGATGGTACATCCGGGTGAATTCGTTCACGCTGGGGAGCGTTTGACGGACGGTATCTTGAGTTCTCATGAGATACTCCGAATCTTGGGGGTTAAAGCTCTTTATCACTTCCTTGTCAGTGAAGTACAACAAGTATATCGCCGTCAAGGGGTTAACATTGCGGATAAGCACATTGAAGTAATCTTTACGCAAATGTTACGTCAGATTAAAATTTTGCGTTCAGGCGACACAAAATTCATCGAAGGTGATGTTGTATCGAAAGTACAATTCAAAACTGAAAATGAAAAAATCCTTCGTCTTGGCGGAGAACCTGCGATTGCTGAGCCGTACCTTGTAGGTATTACGCGTGCATCGGTCAGTGCGGATTCTATCATTTCTGCGGCATCGTTTCAAGATACAACTAAAGTATTGACAGAAGCCGCGGTTGCTGCGAAAATCGATGACCTAACGGATCTTAAAGAAAACGTTATCATCGGACGTACGATTCCGGTTGGTACGGGTATCTACAAAGATCAAACCATTCAATTCGGCGAGTAATTTTCCATTTCTTCGCTATCCCCACTCTTTGGGGATAGATTCTCTTTTAAACTTTTCTAATACTCATTTAATATATTGTTGTGTAAGATTGTGTAATCAAAGGATTGGACGATGAGCAAAAAAGACAAACTGATTAAAGCCATGAAAAATAATCCGAAAAATATTCCTTTTGAGGATATTAAAAAACTTTTGGAAGATTATGGCTATGTTTGTCATAACAGTGGTGGTAGTCACTTTGTGTTTCGCAAAGAGAATATGGCCAGTATCGTTATTCCGTATCATAAGCCTATCAAAGCGATTTATATCAAACACGTATTGGAAATGTTGGGAGAATCCAAATGAAAAATCTAGCCTATTATATGAATCTTGATTATGAGATTGTTATTAAAAAAGTGAGTGCCGAGGATGGGGACGGTTGGTTTGCCTACTACAAAGATTTCAAAGGGGTAATGGGCGATGGTGAAACTGCTACCGAAGCAATCGAATCGGCACAAAATGCGTTTGCGGCTTTTGTCGAAGTTTCTCTTTCTCAGGGGGATTACATACCTGAACCGCATACCAATGAAAAAAGTTTACGGATCAATATCTCGATGCCTGAGAATTTGGTGAAAAAAATCGACAGCTACATTGAGCCGCTGCATTTGAGCCGTTCGGCATTTTTACAAAAAGCGGCACTTAGAGAGATTGGTCTTTAATCTTTCCCATTCGTAGAGAGCCTGTTGAAGTATGAATGCAGCACTTCTTAAATCTTCTTTATAGTAGTATGATGAAATCTTGTGAATACCTCAAACAGATAAGTGGAAAAGCTTTTAAACAGTGAGCAGCTCAAGAAGAACAATCAATATTTAGCCAACGGCTTGAAGAGGAATATGTACCTAAGCGATGGTAAGATAAAAAGTAATGTGGACAGGCTGAATTAAATTCTCAAATAATGGATTCCTCGATTGGCGCATGGGATGACGAAAGCCGTGGCGCTGAATAGTAAAATACGCTACAATATGTCTAATGAAACAGCGGAGCGTGCCACGCCGACATTATTGAGGGCGGATGGTTATCGATTTTTCTTTTTTAGTGATAAGCATTTGCCCAAACATGTGCATATCGAAAAATCAGAGAAGTATTTGAGAATAGAGCTTGAGACATTAAAAGTCACTGACAATTATCATATGACATCAAAAGAGATACGCGAAGCTACAAGGATTGTTGAAAAACACAAACAAAATTTTTTGGAGGCGTGGAATGAGTACTTTAATCAGCAAGATTGAACTGGACACTAAAATTTTAGTCCATCTTGACAGTGGTGATGTTTTAACATTACCGTATTCTTATACCAAACGCATCGAGCAAAGCAGCGTATTACAACTCTCAAATTACCATCTTGTTGGCGGGGGAAGAGGTGTTCATTTTGACGATATTGATGAAGATATATCGTTGGAGGGGATTATCGACTACAAGCTAAAGCATGAACTTGTTTTGTCCCATTGCGCATAGTAGAATTTTGAATATTTTCCATCAAACACGCTCTAAGATTATAGCAGATTCCCATATACGGGTGAATGACTGCCTCAATTTAAACCTTCCTTAAAATAAGCTATATTTAATCAAAAAACAGGTACCATTGCGCGTTTATTAGTCCCCTATGGGTGGATTAAAATTCTACTGGAACATTTCAAAACAAGGAGATTGTATGCCAACAATCAACCAGCTTATTCGTAAAGAGCGACAAGCGGTAGTGAAAAAATCAAAATCACCCGCTTTGGTGTCATGCCCACAACGTCGTGGTGTATGTACTCGTGTATATACTACAACCCCAAAGAAACCTAACTCGGCACTTCGTAAAGTTGCTAAAGTTCGTTTGACTTCAGGGTTTGAAGTTATTAGTTATATCGGTGGTGAGGGTCACAACTTGCAGGAGCACTCAATTGTTCTTGTTCGTGGTGGTCGTGTTAAAGACTTACCAGGGGTAAAATACCATATCGTTCGTGGTGCTCTCGATGCTGCGGGTGTTAAAGACCGTAAAGTATCTCGTTCTAAATACGGAACGAAAAAAGCTAAGGTTAAAAAATAATCATTTAACCCGACAAGATTCGGTTCTTGATGGCCGTTTTTTGAGTAAATTTTAAAAATTGAAGGAAACATTATGAGAAGAAGAAAAGCGCCCGTACGCGAAATTATGCCTGATCCGGTTCACGGCTCAAAAATTTTGACAAAATTCATCAACAAAATCATGTGGGATGGAAAGAAAAGTACAGCTGAGAAGATCATGTACAGTGCATTGGACATCATTGCATCACGTGGTGAAAAAACCGGTATCGAAGTTTTTGATGCAGCCATCGAAAACATTAAGCCGGTAATCGAAGTAAAAAGCCGCCGTGTGGGTGGAGCGACCTACCAAGTTCCAGTAGAAGTACGCCCTGTTCGTCAGCTTTCATTGGCAATCCGTTGGTTAACGGATGCTGCGCGCAAGCGTAATGAGCGCACAATGGCTGAGCGTTTGGCAAATGAGTTGCTAGAAGCCGCTAACGATAAAGGTTCATCGTTCAAGAAAAAAGAAGATACTTACCGTATGGCGGAAGCGAATAAAGCGTTTGCTCACTATCGCTGGTAATAGTCTATTTCGGTTGCAACGCAATTTTGTAACCCTTTAATAACCCAAGCGGGTTATTATTCTCCCAATAAAAACTACTTTTTAAGGCTATTATCATGGCAAGATCCCATAAACTAGAAGACGTTAGAAATATCGGAATCGCTGCGCACATTGACGCGGGTAAAACGACAACAACTGAACGTATTTTGTTCTATACAGGTGTTTCCCATAAGATTGGTGAAGTTCACGAAGGCGCGGCCACTATGGACTGGATGGAGCAAGAGCAAGAGCGTGGTATCACGATTACTTCCGCTGCAACAACCTGTGAATGGAGCGGCAAACAAATCAACATCATTGATACTCCGGGCCACGTTGACTTCACCATTGAAGTTGAGCGTTCTATGCGTGTACTTGATGGTGCGGTAGCCGTTTTCTGTGCGGTTGGCGGTGTTCAGCCGCAATCGGAAACGGTATGGCGTCAAGCAAACCGTTACGGTGTACCACGTATGGTTTTCGTCAATAAAATGGACCGTACCGGTGCTGATTTCTACAATGTAGAAGAGCAAATCCGTTTACGTTTAAAAGCGAATCCTATCGCGATTCAGTTGCCAATCGGTGCTGAAGACGGTTTCAAGGGTATCGTTGATCTCGTGAAGATGAAAGCAATCCTTTGGGATGATGATGCGGCTATGGGTTCAAGCTATCATGAGGAAGAAATTCCTGCGGATATGGTAGAAATTTCGAATAAATACCGTGCGCAAATGATGGAAGCGGCTGCTGAGGGTGACGATACTTTGATGGAGAAATTCTTCGAAGAGGGTGAGCTTAGCAACGAAGAAATCATGCGCGGGATTAAAGCCGGATGTCTTAAGATGGAAATTATTCCTATGACATGTGGTACGGCGTTTAAAAACAAAGGGGTTCAGACTCTTTTGGATGCGGTTGTTGATTATTTACCATCTCCACTTGAAGTTGCGGCGATCAAAGGGACAATGGAAGACGATGAAGAGGTTGAAGTGGAAGTTGAATCACGTGATGATGCTCCATTCGCCGGTCTTGCGTTTAAAATCATGACGGATCCGTTTGTGGGTCAATTGACGTTTGTACGTGTTTACCGTGGTGTTCTTGAATCAGGTACCTATGCTTATAACACCATCAAAGGTAAAAAAGAGCGTATCGGGCGTATCGTAAAAATGCATGCTAATAAGCGTGAAGAGATTAAAGAATTGTATGCTGGTGAAATCGGTGCGGTTGTTGGTCTTAAAGATACAACAACGGGTGATACTTTGTGTGACGAGAAAGAGCGTTTGGTATTAGAGCGTATGCACTTTCCTGAGCCGGTTATCTCAGTCGCGGTTGAGCCTAAAACAAAACCAGACCAAGAAAAAATGGGTATCGCTTTAGCTAAGCTTGCAGCAGAGGATCCCTCTTTCCGTGTTCACACTGACGAAGAAACGGGTCAAACGATCATCTCAGGAATGGGCGAACTTCATCTTGAGATTCTTGTTGACCGAATGTTTCGTGAATTCAAAGTTGAAGCAGAGGTTGGTGCACCACAAGTTGCTTACCGTGAGTCAATTCGTGCAGAAGTTAACCAAGAGTACAAATACGCTAAGCAATCAGGTGGACGTGGACAATTCGGTCACGTTTATCTTCGCGTTAAGCCGGGTGAGCCTGGTAGCGGATATACTTTCCACAACGAAATCAAAGGTGGGGTTATTCCAAAAGAATACGTTCCTGCTGTTGAAAAAGGGTGTAAAGAAGCAATGCAAAAAGGTGTTCTCGCGGGTTACCCTATCGAGGATATCGAAGTTGCGTTGTATGATGGTTCATACCATGAGGTTGACTCCTCTGAGATGGCATTTAAACTGGCTGCATCGATGGGATTCAAAGAGGCTTGCCGTAAAGCAAACCCTGCGATCCTAGAGCCTATGATGAAAGTTGAAGTAGAAGTACCTGAAAACTTTATGGGTGACGTTATCGGTGACCTTAACCGTCGTCGTGGACAAGTGAACAACATGGGTGACCGTTCGGGTAACAAAATTGTTGACGCGTTTGTTCCGTTGTCAGAAATGTTCGGTTACTCTACTGACCTTCGTTCTGCGACACAAGGACGTGCAAGTTATTCTATGGAATTCGATCACTACGAAGAAGTTCCACGTAACGTTGCCGAAGAGATTATCAAAAAGCGTAACAGCTAAGCTATCTCTTCTTCCCCTAACGGGGAAACTTTTCTCTCCCCATTATTCTTCAGAATCCTTTTTACCTTACATTAAAAAATAGAGTGTCCCGTGTATTTTGAAAAAAGTTCCAAAGCTTTTGTTCCCGCTAGAGAATTTCCATGCTTGTTAAGCGCAGGAGAATAGACAGCTATGCTCATTATGCTGGGTACTGTTGTTACTATGCCTCCCCCAACACCACTCTTTCCCGGTAATCCGATTCGATAGGCAAACTCACCCGAGGCATCATAATGACCGCAAGTAAGCATCAGGGCGTTTATGCGCTTGGTGTGCTCTGGGGAGAGATGCTTTAGAGAGGTGAGCGGATCGGTTCCCTGATGCGCAAGATGCAAGATGCTGCGCGCAAGTTGAGCCGTATTTGCGGCAATAGAGCAACAATTAAAATACGTATTTAAAACACTTTCGACATCATTTTTGATATTACCAAAACTTTTCATTAAATTGGCAAGCGCATAATTTCGATAGCCATTGCTGTGTTCAGACTCTGCAATGCTTTCATCCATAGAAACAGAGGCGTCATTTGCGCATATCTGAACAAAATCAATAATGGAGCGAAGGCTTTTTTCTTTAAAATAGGAGGTGAGCATGTCTGCGATGACGATGGCTCCCGGATTGATAAAGGGGTTACGGGGGATTCCATTTTCGTATTCGAGTTGTATGAGCGAGTTAAACGGATTGCCCGAGGGTTCAACGTTCACCCGACCCAAAATGCTTTCTTCAAATAAATTCAAGGCCATTTCATACATGAATATTTTGGAGATGCTTTGAATGGAAAAAGTCTTATTGTGCAAGCCAATGTGATAGGATTCGCCACTGACAAGCTGTAATGACATTGCAAAATCATGAGGATCAGCACAGGCAAGCGCGGGGATATAGGTGGCGACTTTCCCCTGACCCAAAAGAGGAGCAACGTCGGTTTGGATTTGTTCTAGGATGGCCGAGTAGTTCATGAAGCCACTTTGTGTCAATTTTGTTTATTATAACCAACGGTGTCTGGTATTTCCCATATCGGAGTTTCATGTTCTTCCGGTCTGCCCTGAAGTTGCAGGGATGGAGCATAATTAGCTTTGTAAGCCAAGCTAAGACATTCTTCAACGTAATAGCCAAGATAGATCCATTTAAGCCCTAAGCGCTTTGCTAGGGCTATTTGCTCCAAGAGGGTATATTTTCCCAAAGAGAGGTTTTGGTGGTGAGGGTCGTAGTAGCAGTACAGGGAGGAAATGCCATCGTTGAGGATGTCGATCAAATCAACAGCGATGAGTTTGTCGCCTTGAAAATAGAGAACTTCATAGCCAAAGTCGCCGTGACCGTGAACAAAAGAAGAGGAGTAGTTTTTGGGATCGACTTTTGGGGCATCCCAATCACGGGTGCGATGTTTGTAGGCGTGGTAACGATAGAAAAGTTCTAAGTGTTCGGTGGTCATGGTAGGGTGACGCACGATGGTGTGCAGATGGCTGTTTTTACGCAATATGCGTCGTTCGGATTTGCTGAAGGTGTAGTTGGCCACATCGATTTTAAGGCTTTCACATAAGCAACAGTCCTGACAGATAGGGCGAAAATACATCGCACCAAAACGACGCCAGCCTCGTAAAATAAGAGCTTCGCACTGTTGTTTAGTACACTCTTGAATAACTTTATAATGGATGGTTTGGGTATTCCCTGCAATATACGAGCATGCTTCATGCAAAGCGCACTCTTTGACGAGGGTGTTTTCGTTAGTCGTCGTCATCTTTTCGGTTGAGGGCGATGAGTACCCCTTCGATCATTTCATCGATATCTCCATCGAGAATAGCATTGATACTCGAATACGCTTCATTGGAGCGGGTGTCTTTGACTTGCTGATACGGCGCTAGGACGTAAGAGCGGATTTGATGCCCCCAGCCATTTTCACTTTTTTCCACCCCGTCAACGGCGGCTTGCTTTTTTTCCATCTCAAGTTCATACAAACGAGATTTAAGCATTTTAAAGGCGGTGGCTTTATTTTTATGCTGACTTCGGTCATTTTGGCATTGCACCACAATCCCTGTGGGGATATGGGTAATACGAATAGCCGATTCAGTTTTATTGACGTGTTGTCCTCCTGCGCCGGATGCACGGTAGGTGTCGATGCGGATATCACGGTCTTCGATCTCAATATCGATGTCATCGTCCAGTTCCGGAGAGATTAAAACGGAGGTGAAACTGGTATGGCGTTTGGCCGCCGAATCGTAAGGGCTGATGCGCACCAAGCGGTGAATTCCATTTTCATTTTTGAGATAGCCGTAGACGTTGATTCCTTTAATCAAAATGGCGGCATCTTTAATCCCTGCTTCATCACCGGATTGATAATCAAGCATTTCAATACTGAAATCGTGACGTTCAGCCCATCGGGTATACATACGCAGCAGCATGGACGCCCAGTCTTGAGACTCTGTTCCGCCAGCTCCGGGATGGATGGTAACAATGGCGTTGTGCGAATCGTGTTCGCCGGATAAGAGTACTTCAACTTCCATTGCCTTGATTTGATTTTCCAAAGCGGCAGCATCCGAAAAAAGGGATTCGATGGTTTCTTCATCACCTTCTTCTTTGGCCATTTCATAGATGTCTTTGGCATCGCCTAGGGCATGAAATGTTTTGGAATATTTGGCAAGTTTGCGTTCAAGTTGGGTTTTTTCTTTTTGAACGAGACCGGCAACAGCGGCATCGTTCCAAAATCCATCGCTGTTTTCAAGTGCTTCTATTTCACCCAATCGTGCAGTTATCTCTTTTGGGCGGACAACATCCGTGACGTTTTGCATTTTAATCGTCAAGGTCTTCAATAATTCGGTGTATTCGTAATGATCCATAAAGGAATGTCCTCTAACTGTATTATAATTGTGATTATATTGCATAGAGGCTAAAACGATGATTATCGCACGTACGGCAGTGGAATTAAGAGCTGCTTTGGATTCTAAAACGGGATCGGTTGGATTTGTGCCGACGATGGGGGCGCTGCACATTGGGCATCGCACGCTCATAGAGAGAGCAAGAGCGGAGAATGAGGTGGTGGTGGTGTCCATTTTTGTGAATCCGACACAGTTTTTGCCGGGGGAGGATTTGAGTAAATACCCCCGCCGCGAAGAAGCGGATTTTAAAATTTGTGAGCTTAGTGGCGTGGACGTATTGTTTTATCCTGAAGCGAGTACGATGTACGGGAAGGATGAAGTGAGTATCAAAGCGCCGGATGTTCGTGGGTATATCCTCGAGGGTGCCGTGCGTCCAGGACATTTTGACGGAGTTTTGAGTGTTGTGATGAAGCTGCTCAATATGGTACGGGCCTCTCGCACCTATTTTGGAAAAAAAGATGCACAGCAGTTGGCGCTCATCACGCAGATGGTGCAGAATTTTTTTATGAGCGTTGAAATTATTGCGGTGGATACGGTACGCCAAAGTGATGGATTGGCGCTTTCGAGCCGTAATGTCTATTTGAGTCAAGAAGATCGTATTGAAGCGCTTAAGCTTTCTGCTTCGCTTAAGCACTCTACCCATCTCGTGATGCAAGGGGTGAGAGAAAGTAAGGAAATTACAAAAGCAATGTTGGATATTTTACAGCCGTTGAGGGTTGAGTATGTGGCAGTTGTTAATCGTCGTTTTGAAGTGATACCTGAGGTAATTATTGGAGATACGATCGTACTGGTTGCGGCACGTGTAGGATCGACACGACTCATTGATAATGTATGGATGTAAGATGAAACAGTTTTTAGTTGGGATGGCAATTTTGGGATTGTTAAGCGGATGCGCTCCAAAGATGGGGAAAGATGTTCTCATCGAGCCCTCAGGTCATTTACGTTTGGAAAATACGAAAAGTGAAGTCGTGTTGGGGATATTGTCTCTGCTGGGAGGTCCTGCAGATCGCGAGGCAATACGCATCGGTACGGATGTGAGCATCACGAATCGGTGGCACAGTGAACTAAAACTGAAATCGTTCACCTATGCTCTTATCGAGGAGAAGAAGATTTTGGCGCATGGGTCCGCACGTGTCCATGGTGATAAGGGATTTAATGTTGCTTCTAATGCGCAGCGCGTTCTTCCTCTTACCATTGAAATCGATCCCGAACACATCACCTTTAATCGTGTTGCTGCCATCGTGCAGGAAGAAAGTAAATTGATACTCACGGGAGAAGCCATCGTTGAAGTGTGGGGGATGGAGTATCGCTATGCGTTTAGTAAAGATGCGACGCTATTAATTCACAAAGCGCTCAATGGAAAAACGAAATAAAGGGTAATTTAGTTAAGGGTGCTCAACGGTAGGAGCGCTTTGTGCCGCCGCAACGGCTCTGGGATCGAGATGGAGATATTTCTCCTCAACCATGACATCTACGATGGCTTTGAAGACAGGAACGGCGGTAATGGACGCAAAATAGACGGTACGCGGATTAATGACGGTAATTCCAATGGTATAGGCATGTTTGGTATCGTTGGCAAACCCGACGAACGAGGTATGGTAGCTGTTGACGTACCTGCCATTTTTTGCGATATGGGCGGTTCCTGTTTTTCCGCCTACTTCTAGCCCTGGGGTTTTAGCAAGCGTTCCTGTCCCTTCGTTCACCGTTTTGATCAAAATCAGCTTCATGCGCTCTGCGGTTGCGGGAGAAATGACTTGGACCGGCGCTTGGACTTGCATCGGTGTTTCACCGTTGTGATCACTAATGGTAGAACCTACTATCATGGGATTGATAATACGCCCGCCATTGTTAAAGACATTGTAGGCCTTGAGCATTTGCATGGTATTTGAACGCATTCCATACCCATAGGAGGTAATGGCTTTATAGAGGTAATTGTTGAGTTGCGCACTGCTGGGGATGGAGCCACGCTTTTCATACGGCAAATCGGTTCCGCTGAAATGGGTAAATCCAAAACGCTGTAACCCTTCGGTGAATTCTGCTCCATTGAGTTTCTGACCCAACAAAGCAATGCCAATGTTGGAAGAGTGGACAATGACGTTTTCGGCGCTGATCATTTGAAACGCATGCTCGTCAACGATCAGCTTTCTTCCCATTTGATAGCGTCCGTTGTGTCCGTTGACCATATCGTAGGGATTGATGAGGTGACGATCCAGCAGCAGAGAGAAGATGATAGGCTTGATAACAGAACCCGGTTCAAAACTGTATTCGATGGCGTTTGTGTTGAGCGATGGATAGTCGTCCATACGGATATGACTGGGGTCGAAACGATTAGAGCTTGCCAACGCAATGACTTTTCCCGTCTTGGCTTCCATGACAGTAGCAATGATCTCATCGGCTTGGAGTGTCTCTTTGATACGATCGGTAATGGCTTCTACCCGTGCTTGAAGGGCGATGGGGATATTGAGTTTGATATCAAAACCGTTGATTTGAGATTTAATCGAGCTTTGTTTATTTAAGATCAAATAGCCATTGACATCACGCATCGCTTTTTGCGTTTTATTTTGCTGAGGATTGAGTTCTTGATCAAAATATTTTTCCAGACCTTTAATTCCGTAAATACGGGTGTATCCGTCTTCTTCCATTTTTCTAGGGTATCCGATTAACGGTGTCAGGAGTTTTTGGTAAGGGTATCGACGTGCTTCACCGCTTTCGATAATGTTAAGGCCTTGAAGGACACGCTGGCCGTTGGGAAGTTCATACTCGATAAACACTTTGAGTTTTCGCAACTCAAAAGCGAGGGTTTTAAGATACATCGCCTCTTTGGGCCCGATATGATAACTCAGTGTGACCGAACCTTTGCGGGTACGGAGGCGTTGGCGTATTTCATCGGGAGTTATGCCGCTGTAAATGCTAAAGAGTTGAACAAAAAGTTCCCTTTTATCGGGATCAATGTTTTTGGTATTGACGACCGCTTTATAGAGCTTTTGAGTGGCGGTAATATGGAATCCGTCGGCACTGATAATGTTTCCGCGTTGCGCCTTGGAGGTTTCTTCGGAATAGATCGAGGGAATATCACGCTCATGAATGGCCGTGTAAAGCATTACGGCTAAGAAAATTCCGAATCCCAATAAGAGGACGAGAAAAAGTGCTAATATTTTTTTGGATTTATTGGAGTGGCGCATGACTAGAGCTTAGCCGTGCTTTACATTTGCGTTCGAGTGATCTCTTTGTATGCGTTGAGGGCCTTGTTGCGCACTTCAAGCATCAATTTCATACTGATTTCGGCTTTGTCGATGGCGATTGCCGCTTGATGCAGATCTTTGACGGAGCCGGTGGCGATATCGCTCATCGCACGTTCCCCCTCCACTTGCATCTCGTTGACATTTCCGAGGGCATTTTTGAGTTCTTGCGCAAAATCGGTAGAACTGCCCTGGGCAGGGGCTGTCCCCTTTGCTTTGAATAAGTCGGCAGTGGAAAGAGATTTGATAGAGGCTAAATCTTGCATAATGGTTCGTCCTTAGGTTATGCTTGCAAGATGCTGATTGCACCGCTCGCCATATTTTTAGCGCTCTCAAACGCTGCTACGTTCGCTTGGTATGAGCGTGTTGCTTCTACTAAATCGGCCATTTCAATGACAGGATTAATATTTGGGTAAGCAACGTACCCTTTGGCATCTGCGTCGGGATGCGATGGATCGTATTTCATGTTCGGCGCTTTGTCGTCACGAGAAATTTTATCCACAATGACACTCATGATCGCAGGATTGGGCTTAAGTCCTTGCAGTCCTTCTTTAAGAGGATCCGAGTAATCCAAAGAAGAGGTTTGGCGCTCAAGCGCTTGATTGTAAACACTGTTGAAATCCATGGCTTTAAAAATCACTTCTTGACGGCGGTAAGGCCCACCCTCAGCCGTGCGGGTTGTTTGGGCATTGGCAATGTTGGAACTTATGGTGTTGACACGAACGCGTTGGGCCGAAAGACCGTAACCGCTGATGTCAAAACTGTCTAAAAATGCCATGACTTAATCCTTATGCCGTTTTGCTTGAAGCATCGATGACGCTTTTGAACAAGGCGGAATCTTTTTTGAGTGCTGCGGTGAGGGCATTGAACATCATCGAGTTTTTTGCCATCTCCGAACTTTCTACATCCAAATCAACACTGTTGCCATCATTGCGCGCCATGTGGCCATCACGAAAAAAAGTGGTTGCTTTGATGTCGTTGGAAGCGGAAACTCCATTGAGATGAGCACCATTCGTATGGGTCATTTGGAGCACATGATCTTTTTGAGCAAAAATTTGTGCGCTCTGCCGAGCAAGGGCTTCCTCGAAACGGACGTCACGCGGGTGATAGAAAGGGGTATCGGCATTGGCAATGTTACTGGCAATCATGTCTTGACGTGCCGCACGATAATCCATCGCGCTTTTCATCAGCTCATGCGCTCGTGAGATATTAATGCTCATATACCTAACCCTCCCTTTCTATGCGTTACTGTTCTTCAAGCAAAATACATTCCACTTTGACTTTATAGCCACTTTAATGTGGCCTTGCTATACTACTACAAAATTATACACCAAACAAGTCTAAAGATGCCCGATAAAAAATTATTTATTTTAACGACGATACTTATCACCGTTGGTATTATTTGTTCGTATACCCTTACCGCATATACCGTTATACTGTTTGAATATAACGCTTTTCACTTCGTTTCTCGTGAACTTTTGATTGCCGTCATTTCTATTTTATTGATGTGGACGATTTCGCAGCTTGATCCTGATGTGTGGCTTCATCCTCTGGGTTTAACCCTCTTTTGGGGCGGATTGGCGCTTATGATCGCGATGCCGTTCCTTCCTTCTTTTTTAGTCAGCGAGGTAGGGGGTGCGAAGCGGTGGATCAAGGTGGTGGGGATGTCGATTGCTCCTGTAGAGTTTTTTAAAGTCGGATTTGTCTATTTTTTGGCGTGGAGTTTCTCTCGTAAGCTTGGGCATCATGGCGGCATGGGGGTTATGGAAGAGCTTAAGCGCTTTTTTCCATATGCCACGTTGTTTATCCTCGTCATGTTTTTGATCGCTATTGTTCAAAACGATTTGGGACAAGTTATTGTTCTTGCGCTTACTTTGGCGTTTATGCTTTTTTTTGCCGGCAGCAGTTTTCGATTTTTTCTCACCCTTATTGGGGGCTCGGTCGGATTTTTTCTCTTTTTTATCCTCACGTCTCAACATCGTATCAACCGTATTCTTTCGTGGTGGGGTTCAGCGCAAAGTACGATATTGGCCTTTTTACCTGAATCGATTGCGCAGCATTTGCGTGTTGAAAATGCCGAAGAAGCATATCAAATTGGTCACTCACTTAATGCCATTCATAATGGCGGACTTTTAGGAACGGGACTGGGTAACGGGACGTTCAAGCTTGGTTTTTTGAGTGAAGTGCATACGGACTTTGTCCTTGCTGGGATTGCGGAGGAGTTTGGATTTATAGGGGTATTTGTCGTTACTATGCTCTTTGTTATCATTTTACATCGCCTTTTTAAAATCGCAAACCGTTCGAAAGCAGACATCGATTACCTTTTTAGTCTTGGAGTTGGATTGCTCATCACCTTTGCGTTTATGCTTAATGCGTACGGAATTAGCGGATTGACACCGATTAAAGGTATTTCGGTCCCACTGTTAAGTTATGGCGGATCGGTAATGCTGGCGTCAAGCATTGCCATTGGGATGGTGTTGATGCTTTCAAAAAAAATACAGCCTAAATTGGGAGCGTCAAAATGACCCTTGTGTTTACGGGCGGTGGGACCGGAGGGCATTTGGTAATAGCGCTGTCTTTGGCGCAAGAGGCTAAGGCGCGCGGGCATAAAGTACTCTTTATCGGTTCAACGAGTGGGCAAGACCGACAGTGGTTTGGCAATAATACGGTGTTTGAGGAGACCTATTTTTTAGAAACAACGGGTGTGGTAAACAAAAAAGGGCTTGGAAAAATGGGGGCGCTTTGGAAAATTCTCAAAGCCGTTGTGGAATCCAGACAAATCATACGAGCATCAAGTGCGGATGCAATTGTTAGCGTTGGCGGGTTTTCAGCGGCTCCTGCGGCAATTGCTGCGATCACTATGCAGCGACCATTGTATATCCATGAGCAAAACGCAGTGACGGGAAAACTCAATACGCTACTGCGCCCGTATGCGGCTGGATTTTACAGCTCGTATGAAGAAGGCAAAAGCCATTGCGATTATCCTGTTTCAGAAGGGTATTTTTCCAATGCTCGAACCAGAAATAAAGTGAAAACAGTGATTTTTCTCGGAGGTTCGCAGGGGGCGAAATTTATCAATGATTTAGCGCTAGAGATTGCACCGTGGTTAAATGGGCGCGGGATTTCAATCCTTCATCAATGCGGCGCATCGGAGGAAGAACGGGTTAAACACGCTTACAAAAAATTGGGCATTGAGGCTGAAGTCTATGGATTTACGACACAAATAGCCCAGCTCATCGAACGTAGTGACTTTGCGATTAGTCGGTCGGGGGCGAGTACCTTGTGGGAATTGTGCGCGGCACGTGTTCCTGCGTTTTACATCCCGTATCCAAGTGCAGCAGCCGATCATCAGTATCATAATGCCCGTTATGTGATCGACCATAATGCCGGATGGTGTGAGCGTCAGCGGGAGGGAATGGCGGATAAGCTCAAAGAAGCGATGCTGAGTGATATACGTGTGAAAAGTGAAGCGTTGGGCAAATTGATTTTACCGGAAGGTGCTGCAAAGATTATTGAGAAGATTGAACAAGAGTCTGGCGCGTAAAACCAATACCTCAAAGTGCTTTTTGCTATAATCGCATTACTTATTGCCCCCAGCAAGAGGCAGTGAGAAGAGAGAACATTGTAAGGAAACTAACATGAAGAACATGTCTACGGGCAAATATCGCCCTTATCCGCAAGTTGATTTGCCAAACCGTATTTGGCCGACCAAAACCATCACACACGCCCCTGTATGGTGCAGTGTCGATCTACGCGACGGAAACCAAGCGTTGATCACTCCGATGAATTTGGAACAAAAACTTTCTCTTTTCAACCTCTTGCTGAAACTCGGATTTAAAACCATTGAAGTGGGATTTCCATCGGCGTCTAAAGTCGAATTTGATTTTTTACGCACATTAGTTGAGCAAAGTTTGATTCCTGATGATGTAACCGTTCAGGTTTTGGTGCAAGCCAGAGAACATTTGATTGATAAAACATTTGAAGCATTGTCGGGCGTCAAAAAAGCCATTGTTCACTTGTACAACTCAACATCGACCGCACAGCGTAAGATTGTTTTTGGCAAAGAACAAGATGACATTATTGCGTTGGCCCTCGAGGGTGTTGAGATGGTCAAAGCGCGTGCTCAAAAACACGAGGGTGAGATTTTCTTGGAATACTCACCTGAGAGTTTTACAGGGACGGAGTTGGAGTATGCTGCACGTATTTGCAATGCGGTGACCGATGCGTGGGGAATCAGTGCTACACGCAAAGTGGTGATTAATCTTCCGGCAACGGTAGAGATGGCAACGCCAAACGTCTATGCCGATCAGATTGAGTGGATGAGCCGTCATTTGACGAACCGTGAGCATGTCTTGATTTCAACCCATACGCACAATGATCGCGGAACCTCGGTTGCGGCGACCGAACTTGCGTTACTGGCAGGGGCGGATCGTGTTGAGGGGACGTTACTCTCAAACGGTGAACGTACCGGAAATGTGGACATCATCACATTAGCGCTCAATATGTATACCCAAGGAATTGATCCCCAACTTGATTTTAGTGATTTGGAAACGGTGGTACGCATCGTCGAAGAGTGTACGGACATGAAAACCCATGAGCGTCATCCGTACGTCGGAGAATTGGTCTATACCGCGTTTTCAGGTTCACATCAAGATGCTATTAAAAAAGGGATGGAGTATCAGCGCTCCAAAGCAGATGCGTTTTGGGAAGTCCCTTATTTACCTATCGATCCTGCGGATGTTGGGCGTAATTATGAGGGGATTATCCGTATTAATTCTCAATCGGGCAAGGGGGGCGTTGCGTACGTCCTAGAAGACAAATTCGGTTATGCGCTTCCAAAAAAAATGCACCCCGAAATCGGGGCAGTTGTTCAACGTTACACCGATGAGGCAGGAAGAGAGCTGACAGCCGAAGAGATTTTATCCATATTTGAAACAACTTATTTCGGTGAGCCCCATGATATCGAATTTGTCGATTATTCGGTGATTTCCGAGAGCGCAAAAGAGCACTCAGCAAAATGCGTTTTGGAATATACCCATAACGGTAAAATGATTCGCTCAGAGGGGCAGGGAAACGGTCCCATCGATGCGTGTAAAAATGCGTTGATGGTAGAGTACTCTCACGCGTTTAAAATTCTCTCGTACAGCGAACACTCCCGCGGAGAACTCTCCAGCGCCGAAGCGGTTGCCTACATCGAAATTCAAACCGAAGCGCAAGAGAAATTTTTTGGGGTAGGGTGTGATAACGATATTACGGTTGCCTCTATCAAAGCGATGTTCAGCGCTTTGAATCGAGCATTCTCGTAAAAAACCGTTCACCCTGAGCTTGTCGAAGGGTAAATTCATGGTTCGACAGGCTCACCACGAACGGAAAAACAAGTCTAATAAAGATTTTTACGCCGCTTCGTTAGAACCGTGGCGGACGTTTCCGATATTTTGATTTTCGTAGAGATCAGCAATCGGAAAACATAAATCGTAATCATTCCACTCTAAATCACCATCGGTGATTGAGAAGTTTTTAAAAATTTCTAAATCAGCATATTTAGCAATATGCGGGTTAGTGGATGATAGGATAAAATTTTCAAAATCAATGGTTTGAGTCGTTTGGTCATTAAACTGCAAACGAATTTTGTATCCGTTTAGATAGTCTGCGTTTTCGATGAGGATGATTTGATCTTCAGTAATCATTTTACTTTTCCTTCTATTTTGATGCAATTGATTTGTTTGTGTAACACAAAATAATCGATCCATTTTTGAACTATTTCAGTTTGAAACGTTTCAACCAATTTTTGAAATTCTTTGAGTTCATTGGCTGGAAGAGCTCTTTTTCCTTTGACCTCTTTGATAATAATCTTAGAAATTTTACCATCGATGATGATAAATTCGGCCTTGGACTCATATCCTTGATATTTACCGTGAACATGTACAGGTTCGTGTTCATTACTGTAAAAAAGTATAGAAATCCCTAAATATTCAAAAATTTTGGGCACACACATTCCTCTTGCTTGATGCTGTAAGTATATCAAAAATTTGGTATTAAACCCTTCTTCGCTATAATCGCGACAATTTTACCCAAATGAGAGTAACCCATGATGGACGTACGCGAAGCTTTTTTAGCCTTTTTTGAATCAAAACAACACGACCGAGCAGCAAGCTCCCCGCTTGTTCCTGAGGATGCAACACTGCTCTTTACCAATGCCGGCATGGTTCCGTTTAAGTCGATTTTTACGGGCGAGATTCCTGCCCCTTCAAACCCAAGAGCAACCAGTTCCCAGACGTGTCTGCGAGCAGGTGGAAAGCACAATGACCTCGAAAACGTCGGTCATACCGCACGTCACCATACCTTTTTCGAGATGTTGGGGAACTTTAGTTTCGGCGATTATTTCAAAGAAGAAGCGATAGCGCATGCGTGGGAGTTTATTACGCAAGTGATGAAGTTGCAGGTTGAAAAGCTTTGGGTAACGGTTCACGAGAGCGATGATGAGGCGGAGGAGATGTGGAAAAAACACATCTCCGCCGATCGTATCATGCGTCTGGGGGATAAAGACAATTTTTGGCAAATGGGGGATACGGGTCCGTGCGGTCCGTGTTCAGAGATTTTTGTGGATCAGGGCGCAGAGCATTTTAACGGACCAGAAGATTATATGGGAGGCGATGGGGATCGTTTCTTGGAAATCTGGAATCTTGTCTTTATGCAGTACGAGCGCAATGCCAAGGGTGAACTTAAACCGTTGCCAAAACCCTCTATCGATACGGGTATGGGATTGGAGCGTGCGGTTGCCGTCTTGGAAGGGGTGCAAAGCAACTACGACTCAAGCCTCTTTATGCCGATCATCCGCAAAGTCGAAGCCCTTATCGGCAAGCCGTACAGCTATGCCAGCGGTGCATCGTACCGAGTTATTGCCGATCATATCCGTACGGTGACCTTCTTGCTTGCGCAAGGGACAAACTTCTCCAATGAAGGGCGCGGATACGTGCTTCGTCGTATTTTGCGTCGTGCGGTACGTCACGGGTATCTTCTTGGCTTTACCAAACCGTTTATGTTTGAAATTGCCGATACCGTAGCAGATCTTATGGGGAAACAATACCCGTACATCGTCGAAAAACTTTCGGTCCTCAAAGAACAGATTATGCTGGAAGAGGAGCGTTTTTTCAAAACCATCGCATCCGGTATTGAGTTGTTTAATGAAGAACTCAAAAATACGAAAGCAACCTTTAGCGGTGAAGTAGCGTTTAAGCTCTACGATACGTTTGGATTCCCTCTTGATTTGACCGAAGACATGCTGCGTGAGAAACATCTCGCACTCGATACGGCTACGTTTGAAGCACTTATGAAAGAGCAGCGAACGCGTGCAAAAGCGGCCTGGAAAGGTTCTGGGGATGCGGCAGTTGAGGGGGATTTCAAAACCCTTCTCGAAACTTTTGGGGTCAATACCTTTATCGGTTATGGCTATACGAAAGCTCCTGTAAAAATTCAAGCATTGTTGAGTGAGAGTTTCCAACGTGTTGAATCGCTGCATGCGTGCCAAAAGGGATGGGTGCTTCTCGAAGAGACCCCTTTTTACGCGCTAAGCGGTGGTCAAGCGGGTGACACAGGTGTTTTGAGCGGTAAAGCAACCGTTATGGATACGCAAAAGTTTCATGGACTAAACCTCTCTCACATCGAAACGACTGCGACAATCAGTGTAGGGGAAACGGTGGAAGCGATTGTTGATCTATCACGCAATGAGATTGCCAAGCATCACTCTGCAACCCATCTTTTGCATGCGGCATTGTATGAGTTATTGGGAGAACACATTTCTCAAGCGGGTTCCCTTGTGGAACACAATCGTCTGCGTTTTGATTTTTCTCACCCAAAAGCAATGACGTCAGAAGAAATAGCGCTCGTAGAAGAGCGTGTGAATCAGCATATCTTTCATGCGCTCACCGGACTGACCAAAGAGATGAGCATCGATGAAGCCAAAAAGAGCGGTGCAAAAGCACAGTTTGGTGAAAAATACGGGGACCGTGTCCGTGTTGTTGACTTTGGTGGCGCATCGGTCGAGTTTTGCGGCGGTACACACGTTCAGAATACCTCAGTGATCGGAACGTTTATTATCACCAAAGAAAGCGGTGTAAGCGCGGGTGTTCGTCGTATCGAAGCGGTGTGCGGCAATGCCGCGTACAATGTGTTCAAATCACAGCGCCATTTGCTCGAAGAGGTGGAGAGTTCGGTCAAAAATCGTGATGTTCTCGCAGGCATTGAGCGCCTAAAAGAGCACGTGAAGACGCTCAAGCATGAAATGACCACTTTGGCATCCGCATCCAAAGAAGCGTTAAGTGTTACGATGATGGGCAATACGGCGGTTGTGGTAGCTCAGCTGGATGCGGGCGATATCAAAGAACGTATTGATGAGCTTAAGAATGCACATGAGTCGATTTGTGTAATGTTGTTCCAAGTCAAAGAGGATAAGATTCACCTCGCCAGTGGGGTCAAAAATTCGCCCGCAAAAGCAGGAGACTGGGTCAAAGCTATTGCGCCGATCGTCGGCGGCGGTGGCGGAGGACGTCCGGATTTCGCTCAAGCGGGTGGGAAAGATCCCTCGAAGATAAGTGAAGCTCTTGA
This sequence comes from Campylobacterota bacterium, assembly GCA_030836825.1. Lineage (GTDB taxonomy): Bacteria > Campylobacterota > Campylobacteria > Campylobacterales > Sulfurimonadaceae > Sulfuricurvum. Next base: position 1,982 of record JAUPLR010000071.1, on the reverse strand, counting down.
AGCAGCATGGGCATATATTACCAAGGAACTTGCGTGAAAGCTTTTTTAGTACAAATATTTTCGGATTATCGCACAACGATTATCTTTTTACACGTACTGGGTGCTGTTATTTGGGTAGGCGGAATGATTACGATGCGCTTTGCCGCACATGCATCATGCAGTATGATCGAAGATCCAAAAGTACGCATGCAACGTGCAGCCCATGCCCTTAATCGTCTTTTTAACATCGTATGGCCGGCAGTAATCGTATTGATTGTGACGGCTATATTGATGGCGGTAGGCCTAGGATTTCGTGAGGCTGCCGTGGATGCAAGCGGGAATGTCATCGATGCGTACGCAATGAGTCTGTATCAGACGATCCATATCAAAGAGATGATCTGGACGGTGATGGCCATCAACTTGGGCGTCATGATGTATCGCCGTTCTCAAGCGGTAAAAGCGTTGTTGGTTGATGATTTGGCACGTGCAAAAGCTATGCTAACACCAATAGCGCAATATTTGGTCCCCGTGAACATTGCCTTGGGGCTTATCGCTATTTTTATGGGCGTGGTTCTCCGTAACGCATATTAATGTTACGTTTAGCTTCTTCTTCCATCACCCGCGCACAGCTTTTGAGTGCGGCGGGTATCCCTTATCTGCAACAATCTATTGATTTTGATGAAGATTCGATTGTCGCACCCACTCCCAAAAACTTTGTTTATCAAGCGACTCTTGGAAAATACCGTGTTAATTTTGAAAAATTCGGTTGTACAGATTATCCTCTGCTGGTAGCCGACACCGTCGTAACCGCACAGGGAAAGATATTGCGCAAAGCCAAAGATGAAGCGGATGCCAGAGCTATTTTAGCCACACAAAGCGGCAGTGAAGTCTCCATCATCACCTGTATGATTTACAAAACACCTCGTCTTGAACTCATGGATATTTCCTCAACCCGTTATTTTTTTGATTCTTTTGATCCTGATGCCGTAGATGCGTATATCCAAAGCGGCGATTGGCGCGGAAAAGCGGGAGCATGTATGGTAGAGGGATTTTGTAAATCGTACATTCGTGAAACCAGAGGCTATGAAAGCACGGCGATGGGTCTATCAGTTGAAGTATTGAAGCCGTTTTTAACATGAACAACCCCTACGAAAACGAGCTTAAAGCCCTAAAGCGTTCAGAACGTTACCGAGAGCGTCATTTGGTTGATGAGACGCTTTTGGATGGTGCCTCCAATGATTATTTGGGTTTGGCACATCTGAAGCAATTGCATGACAAAGCGTGCGAAACAGTGAGTTCGTATACTTTTCATGCTCCCAAATCTTCGATGCTGGTCAACGGCTACCACCCTATTCATCAAAACTTTGAGCATGCGTTGTGTGAGGCTAACGGGTTTGAAGCTGGGATTGTGATGGGGAGCGGATTTAATGCCAATATCGGGATGATAGAGTCTCTTGCCCGCAAAGGGGATTTGCTCTTGATGGATGCGTCGTATCATGCCAGCGGTGTGATGGCGACACGTATGTGCGACGCGAGAGTGGAGTTTTTTGCCCACAATGATGCGATTGCATTGGAATCTGCGCTAAAAAAAGCGACCGAAAAACGGATTATCGTAGCGGTCGAGGGGATTTACTCGATGAGCGGAGATAAGCTCACCAGAGAAATATTGGACGTATGCGAACGGTATGATGTTCTCATCATTTTGGATGAAGCGCACAGCAGCGGTGTGATTGGAGAAAATCTTATGGGGATTCTCGATTATTACAACATCAAGCCTACTTCTAATATGATCAAAATGGGCACGCTGGGGAAAGCTTACGGGAGTTTTGGGGCGTATGTTCTCTCGCCACAACACATTAGTGACTATTTCATAAATCGTGCCAAAAATGTGATTTATGCAACCGCCCCTTCACTTTATGATACGGCATTGGCCCATCATGCTCTTGAATACATACAAGTTAATACTGCAAAGTTAAAAGAAGCGATTGAAGCGCGTCAGCGTA
>JAUPLR010000070.1 GCA_030836825.1 Campylobacterota bacterium | reverse complement strand
GAAGAGACCCTTATGATCATCGCGCAGTCTATTGAAAAAAGTGGTCTCAAAGACCAAATGGGGGCAGGAATTGTTCTCACCGGCGGCTTTACAAAAATTGAAGGGCTTCGTGAACTTGCGGTTGCCATTCTCGACAATATGCCCGTACGTCTTGCAAAGCCAGCCGATATGGGTGGATTATTTGATACTCTGCGCGATCCTTCCTACTCGGGCGCTGTTGGACTTATCAAATATTCAGCAGGTGGATATACGCCGTATGAAATCGATGTCAACAAAAAGATGCGTCATACCGGAGAGGAAGTCGTTCCCTATGAAACGCCTATCATGGAAGAGGACATGGAAGATTTAGAATCTACTTCTTTCCCCTCGACCACGGCTTCTGCAACGTCAAAAGACAGCGTTCCCAAGAGTGACTCGAAACCGAAGACGGAAGCTTCCAAAATGGTCGATATCGATTCGATTCAAAACAGTAAAAATGACGAACCAAACCCGATTTCCAAGTTTTGGAATTGGGCAACCCAATTATTTTAAACACAACCAAGGAGCAAGTATGGAACCATTTTCAATCAACGAAGCATCTACCTTAACAGGGGCGCGCATTGTTGCAGTCGGTGTCGGCGGCGGCGGCGGGAACATGATCGGCTATATGCTTAAAGAGGAGATCCCTGGAATCGAACTCATTATCGCAAACACCGATGCGCAAGTACTGGAACAAGGATCTGCCGCGATCAAGATTCAATTGGGCGCGAAACTCACCAAGGGCTTGGGTGCAGGGATGAAACCTGAAGTCGGTAAAGAATCCGCACTTGAAAGCTATGAAGACTTGCGTCGTGCGCTTGAGGGTGCGGATATCGTTTTTGTTGCTGCTGGTTTGGGCGGTGGTACAGGAACAGGTGCCGCTCCTATCATCGCTAAGATTGCCAAAGAAGTCGGCGCATTGACCATTGCCGTTGTTACGAAACCTTTCTCGTTTGAGGGACGTAAACGTCTTAAGCTTGCTGAAGAGGGTCTCGAAGAACTTAAAAATGAATCGGATTCCATCGTCGTTATTCCCAACGATAAATTGCTCTCTATCATTGATCCGAAATTGGGGATCAAAGACAGCTTTAAAATCGTTGACAGCGTACTTGCTCGCGCGGTTAGCGGTACATCGGGTGTGATCCTTGCCAGCGGGGAAAATGATATCAATCTTGACTTTGCAGACTTACGTACCGTTATGAGTCACCGTGGACTTGCGCTTATGGGTGTTGGCGAATACAAAGGGGACAACGCAGCGTATGAAGCGATCAAAAATGCGATCGAGTCTCCATTATTGGATAACATGTCTATCAATGGTGCACTTGGGGTATTGGTACACTTCAACATGCACCCTGAATTTCCGTTTATGGAACTCAGCGCTGCGATGGAAGTGGTACAAAAAAGTGTGGATGAAAGTGCTGAAGTTATTTTCGGTACCACAACCGATGAAAGTCTTGCCCTTGATTTTATCCGTATCACACTTGTTGCAACGGGTTTTGAGAAAAAAGCTTCACAGGGTATTAACAACTGCGAATTTGAAAACAAAGAAGCAGCTATGGCAAAACCTCGCGTAGTCGTTCGCACCACAGCAGTAGCTGTCGGTTCTGATTACAGCGAAGACTATTTGGATGTGCCGACGTTTATGCGTCTGCAAAAAGACTAATTACACCTATTGTATGCTTTCCTTTGACACGCTCATAAAGGCCAAAACGCTCCTTGGCCTAAGTGATCGAGTCACCCTCTCCGAGATAAAATCCCGTTATAAAATGATGATGAAACAATGGCACCCCGACAAACATCCCGATGACCTGCAAACGGCTCACGCGATGAGTACACAGATCAATGAAGCGTATGCCATTATCCTCGAATACTGTTCCCAATACGAATTTAATTTTGATGAAAATTTTTTAAAAGATAAAACCATCACTCCGCAAGAGTGGTGGGCGAAAAAGTTTGGGGGGAGATAGTATTTCTATATAGGGCGAACGGATAGAAATTATCAATGAAACGCTATCGGTCCCTGAGAACGCGCATTGATGAATTGCTGAACGACTTCGTTGGATGAATTACGGAAGGACTCTTTATCCCCTGCAGCAACAATCACACCATCAAACAACATCGCGTAGTTGTCCCCAGCTTTGAAACTCTCAGCAATGTCGTGACTGATGAGTACCGACGTCATCCCGATCTCATCGCGCAAGCGGCAGATCATCTGGGTGATAAAATCGCTTGTAACGGGATCAAGTCCTGATGTCGGTTCATCGTAAAGGATCACTTCGGGTTCAAGGGCAAGGGTGCGGGCGAGTCCGACACGTTTGCGCATCCCGCCGCTGAGTTCTTCGGGATACAGGGATTTGACGATTTTGGGATCCAAGCCAACCATAGTGAGTTTTTCATCAATTTTATACTCAAGCTCTTTGGGGGTGAGCTTTTGATGTTCCAGCATCGGGAAAGCAACGTTTTCACCAATGTTCATGCTGTCGAAAAGGGCACCGCTTTGAAACAAAAAGCCGATTTTTTTGCGAATTTCTCGCAATGTCGCCTCATCCGCATGATCCATTCGGGTCCCTTTGTAGCTGATGATTCCGCTGTCGGGTTTGAGCAATCCCACCATGTGTTTGATAATCGTCGATTTACCGCCGCCCGATACGCCGAAAATCACCGTGGTTTTACCCTTCTCTATTTCCAGATTCACTCCGCGCAGAATTTCCCGTTTTCCGAAGCTTTTGGTAATGTTTTCAAACCGTATCATCGTTTTACTGCCATCAGATACGCGCGACGCCCGAAGAGAATCAGTAACATCACCAGCATAATTTTAAAATCAATCTCACTTGCTTTGTGCAGCGACTCGAAGGAGTTGTTCATCATCGCCAGTTCGCCTTGTTGTTGAAACTCTAACATCTTAGGGCTGTAGACACCGCTAAAAAGAAGTAACGTACCGATAGAACCCAAAGCTGCCATGATGGCTATTTTATCAATTTGCATTGATTTCAAACGGACAATTTCATACCAAACAATAACAAACGCCATAATGTAGCCCCAATAGGTGAAACGTCGGAAAATTTCCCCCATTATTTTTCCCTCTTCGTAGCGAGAAAGCAACGGTATGCTCAAATAGACTTCGGAGTGAAAAATAACTGCCGCGACAAACGCTCCCAAAATAAGAACTGCCCCCACCGTCATACCAATAGCAAGGAGATAGATAACGTCTATGAACGCTTTTTTATTCATGGTTTGCCTTTAAACAAAATCCTCGATCAAACGAGGCTAAATCTTTGTAAAATTCCAAGGATTGTACCGCAAAAGGTTTTAGATATTCCTGCACGCTTGCGCGTTGATCGTATCCCATTTCACACACAAAGATTGGAATTTTCCGCACATACACCTCATCCAACAGTCGACGGATAATTTCATCGCCGATCGTTCCCCCAAAAAGGGCATTTTGCGGTTCATACGATAAATTGCTTTCCAAAGAGGCATCCTGTGCGATATAGGGAGGATTGGAAACAAGTAGATCAATTTTTTCATTCACACAACCCAGCAGATCGCCCTCACGCAGTTCAATACGATCACTTAGACCGAAAGCTTCTATATTACGACGCGCCACGCTCAGGGCTCTTGGAGAGATATCTACGGCAACAAAACGGGCATTGGGTAAATGCAGTGCGAGCAGTATGGAGATAATACCGCTTCCCGCTCCTACTTCCACAACCGTGAGGGATTCATCTGGGTTAACGCACTTCAAAACTTCATCAATCAGCAATTCCGTCTCGGGACGAGGGATAAGCGCCCCCTCGTCTATGTAAAATTCTCGGGAGTAAAAGCTGACACGATTAGTCAGATATTCCAGTGGCTCATTGCGCGTTCTGCGTTCAATCCACTCCAAGAGGCGTGGTTCATTGTCATCTATAAGTGTCTCTTGATGGGTAATAAAATAGAGCTGATCTGCTTCCAAATAAGCGATTAAAAGAAGTTCCGCTTCACGACGGGGAAGCTCTACGACATCCGACAGTTTTTCGGTGATTTCGTTATGCAGTTCTCTTAAAGTGGCGGGCATGGATCAACAAAATCTTCCGTAACGTCTGCAACAATATCTGATCCCAATGCACGCAGCCGCTCAATAACCGGAGGATGGGTCGTATGGAAAAAACGGTACAGCGGATGCGAGAGAGGGAAGCTTTTATTTTCGCTTACCAATTTGGTCAGTGCCGAGATCAAATGCGCGGCTCCGCCCAGTTCCGAGCCAGTGCGATCGGCTTCATACTCATTATGACGACTGATGAGTCCCATCAACGGCATCATTACAAAACTCACCATCGGCATAAGAAGGATAAACAGCATCATCATAACATGCGGAGAGGAAGATACGCCTAGATCAGAATACAACGATTGCGGAAGATTTCCAAATGCCGCAAACATACCAAACAGCATTGCCCCCACCATCGCGATGTTTTTGTACAAATCGCCATGCGCAAAATGTCCCAACTCGTGACCTAATACCGCGATCAACTCTTGCGGCGTTAGTTTTTGCAATAACGTATCAAACAACACCACCCGCTTGGATTTTCCTAAACCGCCAAAATAAGCATTGAGTCTCGCATCACGCTTACTCGCATCGCTTATAAATACGCCACTGCTGACAAAGCCTGTTTTTTCCATCAGCGTGGCAATTTGTGCTTGCAACTCTGGGTTATCCAGCGGGGTTACTTTGTCAAAAAACAACGCGCGCACGGTTGGAAAGAACATGTTCATCATCACCACCACACCGAAAATAAAACAAAAACTCCATAACCACCACAGCTGGCTCGCGTTGATAATCGCCGCGATACCCCAAACAATCAAACCGCCGATAATAATCGTCAAAACGGTAGAAATCAACGTATCTTTGATGTATTGACCCATACTCGAGCGGTTAAATCCGTATTGCGCATCAATTTTAAACTTGGCATACCATCCAAACGGAAGCATCACGGCACTGTTAATCAAAATCAGTCCCAGTACGGCAAAAAGCGTATGTGCAAGAGGATTTTGCGTAATAAAAAGTTCATCCAACCACGCAAGCGCTCCTGCCATCCACACAAAGAAGAGTGCATATTCCACCATCGCCTCTACCATCGAAAGTTTTTCTTTGGCTACGGCATAATTGGCAGCATCGAGGTACTCTTTTTCTCCTAGCAAAACCGCTTTTTTACGTTTGACCTGATTGATAAAGCCTATTTGCATGACGCTGACATACAGACGCATCAAAATATAAAAAGTATAAAGTCCGACCATCGTTGATAACATCAAAATCCTTTAATAAAGGGGAATTTTACCATCATTTTACGGGAATGTTAGACATTACCGACCCGCTAATTCATTCGCAATCATCTCAGCTTGTTTGAGTACCGTTTCGGTTGCTAACATTTGCATATCTGGCGGATAACCAAATTGTCGTAACGTTCTTTTTACGATAACTTTCAATTTAGACCTTACACTCTCCTTGATAGTCCAGTCGATACTGGCATTTTCCCGAATCCTCTGAGTTAAAACAACGGCAAGCTCTCGCAAAACATCTTTTTCCATAACTTCTTTGGCGCTGTCGTTGTTGGCTATAGCCGTATAAAATGCGTATTCAAAATCCGTTAAACCCATTGCTTTAGGTTCTTCATCCATTTTGTGAATATCTTTACTGAGTTTGATTAACTCTTCAATAACTTCAGCCGCAGTGATTATTTTGTTGTGATATTTTTTTATTGAATTTTCCAACATCTCCATAAGAGATTTGCTCTGTACTAGATTGGTTTTCATTCTCGTTTTTATCTCATCATTGAGAAGTTTTTTTAACACTTCCAAGGCAATATTTTTATGCTTCATCCCTTGCACTTCGAGTAAGAACTCTTCCGATAAAACAGAAATATCAGGCTTTTTAATCCCAGAAGCATCAAAAATATCGATCACCTGCTCCGTTACGAGTGCCTTATCTATTACTTGACGGATAGTGGTTTCCATCTCTTCATCCGTGATACCGCTGCTGGTGCCGTTGAACTTAACGAGTCGTGCTTTTACTGCTTGGAAAAATGAAACTTCATCTTTTACATCCATTGCTTCATCATGAGGAACCGCGATAGCAAAAGCTTGAGAGAGTGCGGTTACTTCATCAATGTATCTTTTTTTACCATCTTCAATCCCTAGTATATGCTCTTCTGCTTCAAGAATGAGAGAGAGTTTAATTCTAACATCTGCATCAAAATAATGTTCATACGCGAATCCATGATACATCTGAGATACCACTTCTAGTTTTTCAAGCATAAGGGCAACTGCTCGTTCTTGTGCAAGGGCAGGATCACCTTTCCCGCCACTATCGCTGTAAAACGATAACGCTTTTTTGAGATCACTCGCAATCCCTAGATAATCGACAACCAATCCGCCCGGCTTGTCTTTGTAAACCCTATTAACCCTTGCGATGGCTTGCATTAGGTTATGCCCTTTCATAGGCTTATCAATGTAAAGCGTGTGCATCGATGGTGCATCAAATCCAGTCAACCACATATCCCGCACGATGACGAGATTGAGTTCATCATTCGTATCTTTCATACGGTTTGCCAAATCTCGTCTTTGTTGTTTGGTAGTATGGTGCTTAGCCATTTGCGGACCATCACTAGAGCTGGCTGTCATGATAACTTTGATAACGCCCTTATCCAAATCATCGCTATGCCATTGGGGGCGAAGTTTAATAATCTCCTCATAAAGTCTTGTCGCTATCCTTCTACTCATAGCAACGATCATCCCTTTACCATCAAACACTTCTTGACGAGCTTCAAAGTGGGCAACAATATCGTTTGCAATTTCTTTAACTCTGTTTTCACTCCCTATAAGAGCTTCAAGCTGAGTCCATTTTGCTTTGGCTTTTTGAGTTTCACTTAGATCATCATTTCCAAGCTCATCATCTAGCTCTTTAACAAGCTTTTTACCCTCATCGCTTAGCTGTATTTTTGCAAGTCGGCTTTCATAGTAAATTTTAACCGTTGCACCATCTTCTACCGCTTGGGAAATATCGTAAATATCGACATAATTACCAAACACGGCAGGTGTATTAACATCGCTACTTTCAATCGGCGTACCCGTAAATCCAAGATAGGTGGCATTTGGTAGGGCATCTCTGAGGTATTTTGCAAATCCATAAACAATCTTTTTACCGATAACATTGCCGTCTTTATCTTTTTCATCAACCGTTTTAGGTTTAAATCCATACTGTGTACGGTGTGCCTCATCGGCTATAACGATGATATTTCGTCTGTCTGATAGCTCATCATAGATATTTCCCTCTTCTGGAGAAAACTTTTGAATGGTGGCGAATATGACTCCACCGCTTGCCACTTTGAGTAAGCTTTTGAGATGATCTCTGTTGAGTGCTTGAATCGGTTCTTGTCGGAGTAAACTTCCAGATGATGCAAAAGTATCAAAAAGTTGGTCATCCAAATCATTTCTATCGGTGATTACCAAGATAGTCGGATTGTTTAGGCTGAGAACGATTTTACCGGTATAAAACACCATTGAGAGTGACTTACCACTCCCTTGTGTATGCCAAACAACCCCACCTTTTTTATCCCCATTAATACTGCTTGCTTGTGTCGTTCTCTCGACGGCTTTGTTTACCGCATAGTATTGGTGATAAGCCGCTAATTTTTTTACCGTTTCAATCGTTGTTAAATGGGTTTTGCTATCTACTTTTGTACTCTTTTCATATACGATGAAATTTCGGATTAAATCAAGCAGTGTGATAGGATTCAACATCCCATTTATAAGTGTTTCCATGTGTGATATTAATTTGGAAGCTTCACTTTTTCCATCACTGCTTTTCCAACTCATAAACCGTGATAAATCTGCGGATATACTTCCCGCTTTGGCTTCCAACCCATCGCTGATGATACAAAAAGCGTTGTAGGTAAATAGTGATGGTATAACACTCTTATAGGTTTGTATTTGCTTGTACGCAGAACCGATAGTGGCATTCTCATCTACGGGATTTTTCAGCTCAACCACGACCAATGGTAAGCCATTTACAAAGAGGATTAGATCAGGTCGTTTATTGATTCCATTTTCAACAATGGTGAATTGATTCGATACGATAAAATCATTACGGCTTACATCATCAAAATCGATGAGTTTGACGATTTCACCACGAGTAACACCATCTTTCTGCACTTCGACGGTTATTCCCTCTGTAAGCATTTTATGAAAGGTTTCGTTATCCGTTAAAAGCTCTGTTGTTCTTAGTCTTTGGCATTGTTTAACGGCATATTCGATTAGATCATAATCCAGTGTAGGATTGATAGCGGTAAGTGCGTTTTGGAGTTTATCTTTTAAAATCACATCTGCAAAAGATTCTCTCATAGGAGTTTCACTATCTGGTGCAATGCTCGGTGCATAGATATATTCAAACCCTAGTTTTTCCAATAGTTCTATGGCAAAAAGTTCAATTTCATTTTCGGTTATTTTGGTCATTTTTTGCCCTTTAACATCTTGGCGGTGCTATCAATCTGCTTTATAAAATCCTCTTCAACATTTGAAAGTTCATTTTTGGTTTTTTCTCTATACGTCAAATACTCTTCATTCGCTTTTTTTATCGCACTATCGTGGCTGATTTTTCCTGCATGGTTCAGTATATCTTTACCCGTCATTTTCAAAAAGTCATCGAGTCGCTCTATCCAATCGCTCATGTACATAGGATTTTTACCCATCGCTTGAATCTCTGCCATCTCTATATATGCGGTAACCATACGATTAAGTAAGTTTAATTCATCCTCATTTAGGTAGTTTTTAGCGATACTCACTTCTTGTTTATTTGGCTTATTGCCTT
>JAUPLR010000069.1 GCA_030836825.1 Campylobacterota bacterium | reverse complement strand
CGGTATGAGCGATTATGTGACCAAGCCCATCAATCTTGCGACACTGAAAACAGCGCTGATCAAATGGATGGATGGAAAAATGAGCAGCGTGCCTGTCGCGCCACACGTTAGTGATGCACGAGAAGCCAAGATTGAAGAAGAGACACGAGAACTCAAAGTGTGGGATGAAGCCGATGCGCTCAAGCGACTTGGGGGTAAAAAAGAGCTGCTGCACAAAATCATGCAGTCGTTTTTGGAGGAGAGTGCGCGCATGATGGGTGCCTTGCATGAGGCGATAACGGCAGGGGATCTTCCTAATGCGCAACTGCACTCTCACTCGATCAAAGGCGCATCGGGCAATGTATCGGGTCAGCAGGTGAATGCGCTGGCTAAGATGATCGAATTTGCAGCGAAAAACGGGGACAAGAGCGTTATAAAAGAGGGATACAAAACGCTGAACAACGCGATGGAGGAGTTGTGTGCGGTGTTCAAAAAAGAGCTTGCTCAAAATACCCAATCCGAAAAACGCAAAAAACGCCTTGATCCCCTTCAAATAGCAATTAAACTGCAAAATCTCAAAAAAGAGATACAAGCGGGGACGTTTATCGATACGGATGCGGTTGGTATTTTTGGGGAGTATGCAGATGAAGCATTTACGGCACGCATCAGTGCGCTCAAAGGGCACATAGAGCGTTTTGATACCGTACAAGCGCTCGAAGAATTGGAAACCATTATGGCGGGATTGGAGTAAAGAATGAGCAACAAAGCAGTCATATTGGTAGTAGACGATGTTCCCACCAACGTTCAGGCACTGGCGCTCTTGCTCAAAGAGGACTATGGGATCAAAGTGGCTACGGATGGAGTGAGAGCGCTCCAGCTCGCAGGTCAAGACCCCATACCCGATTTGATTCTTTTGGACGTAAAGATGCCGGATATGGACGGGTACGATGTCTTGCGACTCCTAAAGGAAAACAGCGATACAGCAAAAATCCCCATCATTTTCGTGACGGGCAAAGACAGTGAGGAAGAGGAAGAGTACGGATTGGAACTGGGGGCTGTGGATTATATCACCAAGCCAATTCGTCCCTCGATCGTCAAAGCCCGCGTGAAAACGCACCTCATGCTAAAACAGCAGCACGATCAGCTCATGGCAATGGCAACACACGATCAGCTCACAGGCGTGTACAATCGCCATTATTTAGTCGATGACCTGAGCAAAAGAATGTCGCAATCCAAGCGTCACAATGAGGCGTTGTCCGTGATTATGGTGGACATAGACCATTTTAAAAACGTTAACGATACGTTTGGGCATTTGATGGGAGACCTGATACTAAAAGCGGTGGCAAAAGTTGTGGGAGAAAGTGCGCGCAAAGAAGATACAGCGGCACGTTTTGGAGGAGAAGAGTTTGTCCTCGTTTTGGACAATTGCACGGCATACGACGCCCTGATAAAGGCAGAAAGGCTGAGAAGTAAAATAGAAGCGTTGATGCCAGAATCCATAGCCGTAACCGCGAGTTTTGGAGTAGCGCAGTTGGACGCACACATCCAACAGTATGAAGAGCTGCTCAAAAATGCCGATACGGCGCTGTACGCTGCCAAGGAAGAAGGGCGAAATCGCGTAGTTCTCTATGAAGGTAAAAGCAATGACATCCCTATTTAGACGCAAATCCTTTTTATACATAGCGTTACATGTTGCAATAATGGGTGCGGTGAGCGCGATGCTGTACGCTCGCTATGAAACCATAACGGACTCCTATACGCAAGGGCATGTCCGTGAATTTGACAAGCGGATCGAAACCTATCAGCTTATGCAGCAGCTGATGATGGACAACTATTACAGGATGTTTTTGGATGTTCCAAGCGTCTCTGAAATCATGGTCAAAGCCCAGCACAGTGATGCCATGGGACAAGCAGTGCTGCGCCGTGAATTGTATGAGCGGATGAGGGGTGTTTTTGGTGCGTTAAAAGAGTTTGATACACAGCTCTTGTTCTTTCATTTGCCGGGGCAGGTGGGATTTTTGCGCGTACATGAACCCGAAAAATATGGAGATTCTCTCACAAAAGCACGTCCCGGTATTGTTTATGCCCAGCAAAGCAAAAAAAAAGTAATGACATTTGAGACGGGTAAGCTTTTTTCTGGATTTAGAACGATCTATCCGCTGTACCATCAGGGAAATTATGCGGGAAGCGTAGAAATAGCCTATCCCTTTTTGGCACTAAAACGCCAAGCGATGCTTCAGGATCAGGGGGCATTGACGTTGTTAGTGAAGCGCAGCGTTGTCATGGCCAAAACCAAAAAAAAAGATAGGGAAAATTTCTATCAAGATTCTCTTTTTGGAGACGACTATGTCGAAGACAAAGAGAGTGCTTTGGAAAAAGATTCTCAGGGATTTAAAAAAGGGGAGCTAAAGAGCTTGCTTGCTGAAAACAAAGTCAAAATAGCAAAAGCGCTCGCAGAAGAAAAGTTACAAGCGCTTGTGCTCATGCATAAGGGCAAAAATGCGCTGATGGTTCTTCGACCGGTGAAAGAAATCGGAGGAAAACATGTCGCATACATGGTCGAAATAACGCCCAAACACGTGTTGTATACGGCACAGTGGCATCAGTTTCTGGTTTTGCTAAGTTCCATTGCCTCATTGCTGGCGTTGCTATTATGGTACATCTATCGCTACAATCGTTCGGTGTTGCTCAGTGAGCAATATAAAAAAGCCGTTGAAGAGAGTATGATTGTCTCACGAACGAACCCAAAAGGGATCATAACCTACGTCAATCCGCTGTTTATAGAGACAAGCGGATATACAGAAAAAGAGCTGTTAGGACAGCCCCACAGCATCGTACGTCATCCCAATATGCCTGCAAGGGTATTCAAGGAGATGTGGCACACCATTCAGCGCGGGAGAAGCTGGCATGGGATGTTGGAAAATCGTACGAAAAACGGGGGGTCGTATTTTGTTAAAAATTTGATTTGTCCTATCGTGGACGAAAACGGCAAAGTTATAGAGTATCTGGGATTACGCCATGATGTCAGCGAGATAGAAAACAGCCGCTTGAAAGCGCAGGAGGCGCAACGGATTAAAGCCGCGTTTGTCGCCAATATGAGCCATGAGATACGAACACCGATAAACGGCATTTCAGGGTATGTTCATTTGCTCTCAAAAACAATTTTGGACGACAATCAGCGCCGTTATGTAAATGTCGTAGAGAGTTCCATTGAGACGCTAATGCACATTGTCAACGATGTTCTGGATTATTCCAAAATAGAAGAGGGAAAAATCGAGATAGAGCTGATCAAAAGCAATCCAAAAGCGCAGTTGCCAAATGCGTTTGAACTTTTTGTCCCTCACGCAGAGATTAAAAAGATTAAGTATACTTTCACGATGGATGAAGAAATTGAGAGCTGTTTGATGCTCGATATCCTTCGCATCAAACAGGTGTTGAGCAATCTCATTAGCAATGCGCTAAAATTCACCCCTCAAGAGGGCGCAGTGACCGTAAAAATTGAGCTTTTGCGCCAAAGCGATAGCACCCAAACGCTCAAATTTAGCGTCGCAGATACGGGTATTGGCATTCCAAAAGAGAAGCAGAGGATGATATTTGAAAAATTCACCCAAGCGGATGCCTCGACAACGCGTCACTTCGGCGGAACCGGTTTAGGACTCCCCATAGCGTATGCGATGGTAGAGCTTATGGGCGGAAAAATTACCGTGGAGAGCGAAGAGGGCAAAGGGGCTGTTTTTTCGTTTGAAATCGATGGCGAAAAATGCGATGAGAGAGAAAATAATACGCCAATTACCAAAGAAGAATCTCTGATCCCTCTTGATTTACGCGTGTTGGTGGTGGATGACTATCCGATAAATCGTATGTTGATCGGGGAATTGCTCAGCCATCATTACGGGATAACGGCCGATTTTGCCAACGATGGAGAAGAGGGCGTGTACATGGTGATGAATAGCCGCTATGATTTGGTGTTTATGGACATCAATATGCCGGGTATGGATGGAATCCAAGCCACCGAATTGATACGCAAAACGCATCCCGATTTGCCAATCGTTGCCCTCA